>NZ_JBHXME010000015.1:0-6397 GCF_042721125.1 Streptomyces sp. NPDC058469 | reverse complement strand
AGCGCCCGGCGATCGACCGGCGGGCCGGGCAAGGGATTCCTTGCCCGGCCCGATCGTTTTGCGGCCGATCGTTTGCGGTCGGTCGTCTTGCGGGTCGGTCGTTTTTCGCCCTCCACGCGCGCGTGGACGCGACTGAACCCGACTCAGAGATCTCGACTGGGGAACTGGATTCCTCCCTGCGGCGAAGTACGGGTGAAAGCCCAATCTTCATCAGCGTGTTCGCATGGACGAGAGGAGCCCCGATGACCGTCGAACCAGGCGTCAGAGTGGGGCAGGACAGTGACGCCTCGGTGATCGAACGGTCGTGGGATGAGCCCGAGGCATTCGCCGTGCTCTTCGACCGCCACGCCGACTCGGTGCACCGTTACGCGGCGCGCCGGCTCGGCACGGAGGTCGCCGAGGACCTGATGGCGGAGACGTTCACCACCGCGTTCCAGCAGCGCTTCCGGTACAACACGGAACTGGCCGACGCCCGCCCGTGGTTGTTCGGCATCGCGACCAACCTCATAGGCCGGCACCGGCGCGCCGAGGCCCGACGGCTGAAGGCGATCGGCCGGCTGCCGTCCGCCGCCCGCGCCGACGGGTCCGAGGACAGCGTCGCCGACCGGGTTGCCGCGAAGGTCAGCGCACAGGCCGTACGGGGCGAACTGGCCCTGGCCATGGCCCGGTTGCCCGCCAGGCACCGGGACGTGCTGCTGCTGGTCGCCTGGGCCGACCTCGGCTACGAGGAGGTCGCACGCGCCCTGGAGGTGCCGGTGGGGACGGTCCGGTCACGGCTGCACAGGGCTCGCAGAAAACTTCGCGACGCATTGGGCGGATCCGATCCGACAGCCTTCCGAGAGGAATCCGACGATGAGTGAACCGAGGAACGAACTGAAGCTCCTGAGGGAGTGGGACGCGGACACGCCCCCGCTCACGGACCCCGCACGCGCGCGTGCCCGCTTCCTCCTCCACCAGGCGATGCTCCCGCCCACGACCCTCGCCCCCGCGGCCGTACGACGCCGTCCGGTCCTGCGGATGGCGGTGGCGGGCGTCGCGGCGGCGGCGGTGGCGACGAGTGTGGTGATCGCCGCGGACAACGACCCCTCCCCCCGCACCCAGCCGGTGAGCGCGGCCACCGTGCTGCACGGGGCGGCGATCGAGGAACGCCGACTGGAGAAGCCGATCGCTCCGCGCGACGACCAGTTCATCTACACCAAGGAGATCATCAAGGAGACCCCGATCGGAGGTGGCCGGACCCGGACGTACGTCGACGAGAGCTGGAACTCGGTCGACGGCTCCAAGAGGTCCTACGTCAGCGAACTGGGCCACAAGCAGTGGGTTCCGGTGTACCGGCCGGGCCAGGGCACCTGGCCGCCGACCAAGTGGACCGAGCTCAAGCAGCTGCCCACCGATCCGCGCAAGCTGGTGATCGCCCTGCGGGACATGGGCGGAAAGCCGGACTACAGCAAGCCGATGCAGGCCGCCGACTGGCCGATGACCCAGGTCTTCGTCTCCGGTCTGCTTCGCGCCCCTGTCCTGCCGAAGGGGCTGCGCTCCGCGGCCTACGAGGCGCTCGCGACCGTCCCCGGCATCAAGGTCCTGCCCCACCAGAAGGACGCGGACGGGCGCGTGGGCATCGGCATCCAGTACGTGGGACGCTCCGGGACCCCCTGGGCACACGGTGGACCGGTCCTGGTCTTCGACGTGAAGACGTACCGGTACCTCGGCATGCACGATCGGCGCACGGCGGGCGGGACGAGGTACGAGCAGTGGTCGTACGTCGCCGTGAGTGCCGTGGTGAACCGGGTGATGCAGCGCTCGTAGTGACGTGACGTGCAGGTAGGCAGGGGTGCCGCTCACGGGGACGGCGCCCCTGTTCCGCGTTCCGCGCAGGGAGTTCGGTGCGGAGGAACCACAGACGTGGGCCCGCGGCATGGGAAATCATGAACCATGCGACCGGACGACTGGCACCTCACCGAAGACCTGGACGACTTCCTCGCCGGAGGCGGGGACTTCCTGCGCTCGCGCCCCGCCCCGCACACCACGGCGTTGACGACGATGGAGAGACTGCGAACGCGCGGGTCGGCCGAATACGGCGACGGGGCCACCCTGTTCGGCCGTCTGGAACGAGCGGGCAAGGTCGCCGCCACCTTCTACCGCCTCCCGTCCCGCGGCCTGGCACCCACCTCCCTCACCCCCGAGCAGGCCGACACCCTCGCCGCCCACCTGGCGGACCTCGGGCACTCCCTTCCCTACGTCACCGCGGACCAGAGCACCGCGACCACGTTCGCGGAGGCATGGCAGCGGCACACAGGCGCGACATCGACACTCCGCGTCCGGCTCCACCTGTACCGACTCGGCACACTCACCCCACAGGAGCCGCTCCCGGAGGGCCGGGGCAGGGTCGCGGGCGCGGAGGACCACGAGCAAGTCGTCCACTGGTGCCACGAGTTCGCCGCCGCTGTCGACGAGGTCCTCCCCGACTCCTGGGCCGACACCCGCTTCGCGGACAAACACTTCACGTTCTGGGAGACCCCGGACGGCACTCCGGTCTCCATCGCCGGCTCGACCTCGAAGATCGGCGACATGGTCCGCGTGGACCCTGTCTACACCCCGGCCCACCTCCGCCGTCGCGGCTACGCGGGCGCCGTGACGGCCGAGGTGACCAGAGCGGCGCTGGCCACGGGCGCGAAGGAGGTCGTGCTCTTCACGGACCCGGGCAACCCGACGAGCAACGCCCTCTACCAACGCCTCGGGTACGTCCTGATCACCGACTGGGCCGTGTACGACTTCTCGGGCGGGGCGGCGGAGTAGCTGCGCCGAGTCGGTGAAGCCGGACCACGCACCCCGCGAACCGCGCGGTGCCGGTACGCTGTACCCGCTCCGTCCCTGGTGGGCGGGTGCGCAGGTGGGTTGCCCGAGCGGCCTAAGGGAACGGTCTTGAAAACCGTCGTCGCAGCGATGTGACCGTGGGTTCAAATCCCACACCCACCGCGGTGTTTGTAAGGGGCGTCCTCCACTGAGGACGCCCCTTACATGTGTCTGTCCTTACGGATGCTGCGGACCGGTCTTATGGGCGATGCCCCGTCATCCGTGCCGCCGAGGCGATCGTCGCCCGGGCCTCCCTCTCCGACAGGCCCGTGCCCAGGGCCGCCTCGACCAGGGGGTCGATGAGTGCGGGGCCGATGTCGTTCTCGTAGGCGCGGCAGGCTGCCCAGAAGAGGCGGGTGTTGCGTTGGCCCTCGTGGGCGGCGAGGACGAACTGGACCAGGCCCTGGCCGTGTTGTCCGGTCGAGGTGGGGGTGGGGTGGTTCGTGCGGGGTGGGGGGAGGAGCAAGCGCAGGAGTGAGGGCGGGCAGGGGGCCGGGGCCAGGTGGGCGGTGGCCGGGGCCGCGCCGTAGAGGCCGTGGTCGGTGCGGGAGCCGGGGCCTACGAGGTAGCCGCCGGCGCCGCGGATGTCGATGCCGGGGGCGAGGCGGCCCGCGGAGTTGGGGACGACCACGTCGGGTGGGCCGCTGAGCCAGAGGTGGCGGCCGCCGCTGGGGGTCAGGACGACGACGGTCTCGGGGATCGTGAACAGGTGGCGCAGGGCGAGTTCGCGCAGGGCGGACGAGGAGTCCGTGCCGGACTTGGTGTCGAGGTCGATGCCGATCAGGTGGTGCGGTGGCAGTCCGCACGCGATGCCGTAGCCGGTGGCCCAGGGCGCGGCGGCGAACAGTTCGCGGATGCGCGCCGGGTCGGTCGAGGCGTCGTACACCCCGTGGCCGAGGCGTCCGCACTCGCCGTGGCAGGGCGGGCTCACGGCGTCCGACGTCTCTGCCGCGCCTGCCTCGCCCGCCGGGGGCAACGGGTCGTCGCGGTGCGGGGAGCGCAGGGCCGGGAGTTTTGTGCGGGACAGGGGGATCACGGCCAGTCCGCGTTCGGCGGCTGACAGGGCGTGTGCGAGGGCCAGCGTCGTGGCCTGCCGGTCGGTGGTGGCCATGCCTCCATGTTCGTACGAGTGTTCGAAAAAGGGAAGGGGGGAGGCGGCGACTCGCCGGGCCGGGGGGATTGGCCGGAAATCTGGCGGAACGCTTCGCCCCTTGGGGCGCCTGGGGTGAGCTGTCCGTACTGCCCTGAACCGCGGCTTCAAGGTGGTTGAAGGGGTTTATCGACTTGTCATCACGCTTCAGGGGGAATAACCGCTTCCGGTCTGGTTCGCCGGGGATTCGGTGGGCAACTCTGGTTCCGCGACGTCGTGCACAACACCGAGGCGGTCGGCCAACTGCCCAGGTAGAAGCCGTACTTCATGTGCGTCCGGCTACGAAGCCGGTACGTACCCTGTTCTGGAGGAACAACATGGCAAGCATCCGTACCGCCCGCGTCATCGCCGCCGTCTCCGCCCTCCCGCTGGCAGCCGCCCTCTTCACCGGCGTCGCGGCGGCGGACAACGGCGCCATCGCGGGCAACGGATCGAACGCGGGTGTGGCGACCGTCAGCGGGAGCGGGGTCGGGCACGACAACAAGGGCAACTCGTCCACCACACAGCAGCAGGCGGTCGGCTCGGGGGCCTCGAACCAGAGCAACACCGCCCAGGTCAACGGGTCCGCGTTCACCGCCATCAACCAGGGAAACTCGAACGTCGCCGTCAACTTCGCCAACTTCTGGTAGCCGGGCCCGACTTCCGCGCGGGGATGCGCGGGGGTGTGTGAGGTGTGCTCTCTGGGGCTGTGACGCGTCTGCGCGGTGGTGCTTCGGCACCGCCGCGCAGGCGTTTTTCGTGTGCCACGCGTGCGTGCCGGATTTCGTGGGCCACGCGTGCGTGCCCCCGTGCGTGCCCGGACGCGGGGCGCCTGCGCGGGAACGACCTTGACAGTGCATGGCATCTGACGGACAGTCAGAAACCCTCGTCCGTACGACGCCCCGGAGGTCCGCCGTCGTGCACCTCGCCCCCACCGAACGCCAGCGGCGGTTGCGCGCCGAGCTCCGTACGTACTTCGCCGCCCTGATGCCGGACGGTCCACCCGGCGCCGACGACCCCAAGGGGCAGCGGGCCCTGCTGCGCCGGATCGGCGGCGACGGCTGGCTCGGTCTGGGCTGGCCGGTCGAGTACGGCGGTCAAGGGCGGGGCGCGGACGAGCAGTTCGTGTTCTTCGACGAGGCCTACCGCGCGGGCGCGCCCGTCTCGATGGTCACCCTGAACACCGTCGGACCGACCCTCATGAAGTACGGCAGCGAGGAACAGAAGGCCGCCCTCCTGCCGGGCATCCTCCGTGGGGAACTCGTCTTCGCGATCGGCTACAGCGAACCGTCGGCCGGCACGGATCTCGCCTCGCTGCGGACGCGGGCCGTGCGGCGGCGAACAGGGGCGGAAACGGAAGGAGATGAGGGTGGCTTCCTGATCGACGGGCAGAAGATCTTCACTTCCAACGCCCACAACGCCGACTGGATCTGGCTCGCCTGCCGCACCGACCCCGAGGCCCCCAAGCACCGCGGGATCTCGATCATCCTCGTCCCGACCGACGCGCCCGGCTTCTCGTGGACGCCGATCGAGACGGTGGGCGGGCAGCGGACGACGGCCACGTACTACGACGGGGTCCGCGTCCCGGCCGGCAACCTCGTCGGCGCGGAGAACGAGGGCTGGTCCCTCATCACCAACCAGCTCAACCACGAGCGGGTCGCCCTCGCCGCGACCGGAATGCAGGCCGAGGACTTCTACACGGCCGTGCTGACCGCCGCCCGCTTGCCCGATCCGGTGACGGGGCGGCGCCGGGTTGACGAGCCGTGGGTGCGGTCACAACTGGCCGAGGCACATGCCCGGCTGGCGGCAACGCGCCTGCTCAACTGGCGTTTGGTGGGTGATGTCGGGGCCGGCCGGCTGGCGCCCGGCGACGCGAGCGGCGTGAAAGTCGTGGGAACCGAATCGACGGTGGCGGTGTACCGAATATGTCAGCACATCGCCGGGGCGGACGGGCCGGCGGGACTGGCAGGACTGGTGCGTTCGGGCTCGCCGGGTGCGTTCGGGGACGGCGAGCTGGAGCGGTTGAACAGGGCGGCACAGATCAACACGTTCGGGGGCGGGGTGAGCGAGGTGCAGCGGGAGATCGTCGCGACGATGCGGCTCGGGATGACGAGGGGGCGGAGGTGACAGGCGAGTTGATGGTGAGTGATGAGCTGGGGGCGCGGCTCAAGAGGTACGAGGGGCGTGCGGCCGCCGTCGCGGGCAGGGGAAAGGACCCCGTCAACGAGCCGATGATCCGGCACTGGTGCGAGGCGATGGGAGACACCGATGCGGCCTATACGGGCCCGGACGCCGTCGCCCCGCCCACCATGCTCCAGGCGTGGACCATGGGCGGCCTCTCCGGCCACACGGGACGCACGGGGGCCTACGACGAGCTGTTCGACCTCCTCGACACGGCGGGCTGCACCTCGGTGG
>NZ_JBHXME010000014.1:0-98769 GCF_042721125.1 Streptomyces sp. NPDC058469 | reverse complement strand
CGCGCCCCGCGTGACGCGGTGATCGAGGTCGACGGCGAGAACGTCGTCCCGCAAGTCCACGCCGTTCTCGACAAGATGGCCGGCTTCGCGGACCGGGTCCGCTCCGGCGAGTGGACCGGGCACACGGGCCGTCGTATCCGCAACGTCGTCAACATCGGCATCGGCGGCTCCGACCTCGGTCCGGCGATGGCCTACGAGGCGCTCCGCGCGTTCACCGACCGCTCGTTGACGGTCCGGTTCGTGTCGAACGTGGACGGCGCCGACCTGCACGAGGCGACCCACGACCTGGACCCGGCGGAGACGCTGTTCATCGTCGCGTCCAAGACGTTCACCACGATCGAGACGATCACCAACGCGACGTCCGCACGGACGTGGCTCCTTGAGGGCCTCGGCGGAGACGACAAGGCCGTGGCGAAGCACTTCGTGGCGCTGTCGACGAACGCCGGGAAGGTGTCGGACTTCGGCATCGACACGGACAACATGTTCGAGTTCTGGGACTGGGTCGGCGGCCGCTACTCGTTCGACTCGGCCATCGGCCTGTCGCTGATGATCGCCATCGGCCCGGACCGTTTCCGCGAGATGCTCGACGGCTTCCACCTCGTCGACGAGCACTTCCGCACCGCGCCCGCCGAGTCCAACGCGCCTCTTCTCCTTGGCCTGTTGGGCGTCTGGTACGGCAACTTCCACGATGCCCAGTCGCACGCGGTGCTGCCGTACTCGCACTATCTGTCCAAGTTCACCGCCTACTTGCAGCAGCTGGACATGGAGTCCAACGGCAAGTCGGTTGACCGGGACGGGGATCCGGTGGAGTGGCAGACCGGCCCGGTGGTGTGGGGCACGCCCGGCACGAACGGGCAGCACGCGTACTACCAACTCATCCACCAGGGCACGAAGTTGATCCCGGCGGACTTCATCGGCTTCGTCAACCCGGTGGACGGGCTGAGCGAGGGACTCAAGGCGCAGCACGACCTGCTGATGGCCAACTTCTTCGCGCAGACACAGGCGTTGGGCTTCGGCAAGACGCCGGACGAGGTGCGTGCCGAGGGCGTGCCCGAGGAACTGGTGCCGCACAAGACGTTCAAGGGCAACCACCCCACGACCACGATCCTGGCCCGCGAGCTCACCCCGTCCGTGCTCGGCCAGCTCATCGCGCTCTACGAGCACAAGGTGTTCGTGCAGGGCGCGGTCTGGAACATCGACTCCTTCGACCAGTGGGGCGTCGAGCTGGGCAAGGTCCTCGCCAAGCGCGTCGAACCCGCCCTGACCGAGGGCGCGGACGTGCCGGGGCTCGACCCCTCCACCGCCGCTCTCGTGGCCACCTACCGGACGCTCCGTAATTCCCAGGATTCTCAGGAAGTGAACTGACATGCAGCTCGGACTGATCGGCCTCGGCAAGATGGGCGGCAACATGCGCGAGCGGATCCGCCGCGCAGGCCACACCGTCATCGGCTACGACCGCAACCCCGAGGTCTCCGACGTGAGCGACCTGGCCGAACTGGTCAGCAAGCTCGAAGCGCCGCGCACGGTCTGGGTGATGGTCCCGGCCGGTGCCCCGACCCAGTCGGTCGTCGACGAGCTGGGCGACCTGCTCCAGCCCGGCGACACGGTGATCGACGGCGGCAACTCCCGTTGGACGGACGACGAGAAGCACGCGGAGGAGCTGGGCGCCAAGGGCATCGGTTTCGTCGACGCGGGTGTCTCCGGCGGTGTGTGGGGCCTGAAGAACGGCTACGCCCTGATGGTCGGGGGCGACGCCGAGAACATCGCGAAGGTCCAGCCGATCTTCGACGCGCTCAAGCCCGAGGGCGAGTTCGGCTTCGTGCACGCCGGCAAGGTGGGCGCCGGGCACTTCTCGAAGATGGTTCACAACGGCATCGAGTACGCCATGATGCAGGCGTACGCCGAGGGTTGGGAGCTGCTGGAGAAGGTCCACTCCGTCACGGACGTGCGTGAGGTGTTCCGCTCCTGGCAGGAGGGCACCGTCATCCGCTCATGGCTGCTCGACCTCGCGGTCAACGCCCTTGACGGCGATGAGCACTTGGACAAGCTGCGGGGCTTCGCGGAGGACTCCGGCGAGGGCCGGTGGACCGTCGAGGCGGCCATCGACAACGCGGTGCCGCTGCCCGCGATCACGGCGTCCCTCTTCGCGCGGTTCGCCTCGCGTCAGGACGACTCGCCGCAGATGAAGATGGTCGCCGCCCTGCGCAACCAGTTCGGCGGTCACGCCGTCGAGTCCAAGTAGGCGCGCCGTGGGGGATCTTCTGCTGGTCCGCCACGGCGAGACGGAGTGGAGCGTGTCGGGCCAGCACACCAGCTGGACCGACCTGCCCCTCACCCAGCACGGCGAGGAACAGGCCAAGTCCCTCGCTCCGCTCCTCTCGGGCCGGGCCTTCGCATCCGCACTCACCAGCCCGCTCGGCCGCGCGATACGCACCGCCGAACTCGCGGGCATCACCGGGGCCGTACCCGACCCCGACCTGCACGAGTGGGACTACGGCGCCTACGAGGGCGTCACCACCGTCGACATCCACCGCACCCGCCCCGACTGGTACTTGTGGACCGACGGGGTGCCGCCGGGCCCGGCCGGACACCCCGGCGAGTCCCCGGACCAGATCAGCGCCCGGGCCGACCGGGTGCTGAAGCGGGTGGACTCGGCACTCGCGGACGGTGACGTGGTCCTCGTGGCCCACGCCCACTTCCTGCGCGTCCTCACGGCCCGCCGCCTGGGCCTGTCTGCGGCGGACGGCCGCCTGTTCCAACTGGCCACCGGCACGGTCAGCCGCCTCTCCACCGAGCACGACCGCCCGGTGATCGCGGAGTGGAACACCCGACCGTAACGGCACAACTCCAAGGCCCGGACCACGCGTTGACGTGCGGTCCGGGCCGTTGTCGTCCCCTGTGCCCGCGGCCTCCGCGCGGCTAGAGTCCCGCTTGATGGAGATCAACGATCTGACACCGGCCGAGGAGCAGGTGTGGCGGGCCTTCCCGCTCGGCGAGTCCGTGGACTTCCGTACGGCGGAGGACGAGGACGTCACCCTCGGCGAGACCTGGGACCCCGAACGGACCGTCCGCGCCGAGGTGTTGCGGGCCCTGTTGCTCAACGGGCCGCAGGAGGCGGGCGAGATAGCGTCGCTGAGCCTGGCGGGCGCCCGGATCAGCGGCAGGCTCGATCTGCAGTACGCGACGATCGACCACCCCGTCCGGCTGCGGTACTGCCACTTCGACGAGGTGCCCCGCTTCTACGCCTGCCGACTGCGCGAACTCAACCTCGGCGACTCGGTGTTGCCGGGTCTCACCGCCCATGCGATGCGGGTGGACGGCGTGCTGCGGATGACGCGGTCGCGGTTCCGCGGAGTGGTGCGGCTCGCCGGGGCGAAGATCGCCGGGAGCCTGTACATGGAGAGCGCGGAGATCATCGCTCCGGACGCGGAGCAGCCGGTGCTCCAGCTCAATCAGGCGGCCGTCGGCGACGATCTCCGGGCGGCCGGACTGCGCACCCGAGGCCAGATACGGCTCAGCGGCGCGAGTGTCGCCGGGTCGATCGACCTGAACACGGCGCACCTCTCCAACCCCGGCGACTCCGCCATCGACGCCGAGATCCTCACCGTCGAGGGCAACGTCCTCGTGCGGGAAGCCCGCGTGGACGGCTGGATCGGCCTGCGCGGAGCCCGGATCGCGGGCCGGCTGGACCTGTCGTACACGACCCTGTCGAACCCCGGCGGCCCCGCGCTGCTGGCGAGCAGCACCACGATGGGGGAACTCTGGCTACGCCAGAGCCCGCCCGCCCAAGGCGGTGTCGTGCTGCGCAGCGCCCAGATCGACGTCCTGCTGCTGGAGCCGGAGGTGCTGCCGGACCAGGTCTTCCTCACCAGCCTCGCCTACACCTCGCTCATCCCCCACGAGCCCGCCGAGCGCCGTCTGGCCATGCTGGAACGCGACGGCGACGGCTATGTCCCGCACGCCTACGAGGAGTTGGCCGCCGCCTACCGCCGCATCGGCGACGACCAGGCCGCCCGCCTCGTCCAACTCGCCAAGCAGCGCCGCCTGCGCGCCACCCGCCCCTGGTACGGGCGCATTTGGGGCTACGTCCAGGACGCCACCGTCGGCTACGGCTTCCGCCCGCTGCGCGCCTGCGCCTGGTTGCTGTCGCTGCTGGCGATCGGCTCCCTCGCCTACGGCCTGCACCACCCCCACGCCCTCAAGGCGTCCGAGGCCCCGCACTTCAACCCGGTCTTCTACACCCTCGACCTGCTGCTCCCGGTGATCTCCTTCGGCCAGGAGGAGGCGTTCGCGCCGGACGGCTGGTACCAGTGCCTCGGCTACGCCCTGATCATCACCGGCTGGATCCTGGCCACGACGGTCGTCACCGGCGTGACCAGAACCGTCAGCCGCCAGTGAGACGCTTCGCCGTGTGCTGGGCGGCCAGGCGCACCGGCGCGTTCTGGGCGCCGTAACCCCGGTAGTCCGGCTCGCGCTGGACCAGTTCGAAGAAGACCCGCCCGACCGTCCGCGTGTAGCAGTGCCTGAACTCGCCGCCCGCGTCCCGGTCGTAGAGGATGCCGAGGTCCTGGTACGTCTCCAACTCGCCCTCGGCGAAGTCGAATCGGGCCGCGAGGTCGTCGTAGTAGTTCGCGGGCATGCGCAGCAGTTGACCGCCGGACTCGCGGAAGCGGCGGGCCGCGGCGACCACGTCCTCGGTCGCGAGGGCGATGTGCTGGGCGTGGGCGCCGTCCTCGGTCGGGGCCGCGCCGACGCTCAGGGCGATACGGACGCTGCCGTCGGGGTTGGTGACGGCGCGGCTGCGCAGCAGGCCGTAGGGGTCGGCGACGTCGACGCTCTCCTGCGCTTGCAGACCGAGGACGCTGCGGTGGAAGAGGGTCGCCTCGTCGAAGTGGTGCCAGGGCTGGGTGAGGGCGAGGTGGTCGATGCGTTGAATGCCTGTGCCTGTGCCTGTCCTTGTGCCTGTCCTTGTGCCTGTGGGCAGTTGACTGGCGGTGTCCGTGAAGTCGGCCCGCCAGCCCGGGAGTTCGGGGGTGGTGCGGGCGCAGAAGAAGAGTTCGGTGCCGTCCGGTGCGGCGACCGCATCGAGCGGGGCGTCCTTGGGGGCGCGACGGCGGGGCAGGACCGGCGCGAGGAGTGCCTCGGCGCGGCGGGCGGCGCCCTCGGGGTCGGGTGACTCCAGGCCGATCGCTGCGAGGGCGGTGCCGTCCCGTCGTAGGGCGGGGCCGGTGTTGACCAGGATGCGGGCGTCGCCCTGCTGCCACAGGTCCACCGGTTTGCCGTGGTGACGGGCCGTGCGGGTGAAGCCGAGGGCGCCGAGCAGGGCCGAGACGGGTTCCGCGTCGGGCGTGACGAGTTCGGCGAAGGCGATGCCCGTGGGGACGACGGGGGCGGGCGGACGCGACAGACCGACGGACTCCTGGAGGACCAGCAGCGAGCGTTGGGCATCGACCGCCGTGGGGCCCGCTTCCGCTTGCCGGAACACGTCGTTGAAGATCTCCAACGAGAGCGGGCCGTCGTAGCCGGCGGTCAGGGCGTGCCGTACGAGTCCGGCGACGTCGAAGCCACCCTGACCGGGGAAGCAGCGGTAGTGGCGGCTCCACTGCAGGACGTCCATCGCGAGGAGCGGGGCGTCGGCGAGTTGGAGGAAGAAGATCTTCTCGCCGGGGATGTCCGCGATGCCCTTGGGATCGGAGCCGCGCGACAGAATGTGGAAGCTGTCGAGGCAGGTGCCGAGTGCCGGGTGGTCGGCCCTCTCGACGATGCGCCAGGCGTGGTCGTACGTGCTGACGTGACGTCCCCAGGCGAGCGCCTCGTAGGCGACGCGGACGCCGAACTCCTGCGCGAGGTCGGCCAGTTGGCTCAGCTGAGCTGCGGCGAGCGCGTCGTCGTCCTCGGCGAGGGGGGAGACGCTGGAGCAGACGAGGACGGTGTCGGTGCCGAGCCTGCGCATCAGCTCGAACTTGTGCCGGGCGCGGCGCAGATTGCGGGCGAACTCGGCCTCGGGCACCGCCTCGATGTCCCGCATCGGCTGGTAGAGATCGATGGTCAGCCCGAGGTCGGCGCACCTGGCGCGGATCTCCTCCGGTGTGAGGGGGCTGGCGAGCAGGTCGTTCTCGAAGATCTCGACGCCGTCGAAGCCGGCCCGGGAGGCGGCGGTGAGTTTCTCGGTGAGGGAGCCGCTGAGGGAGACGGTGGCGATGGATGTCCGCATGTCGGTACCTCTCTTCACTGCTCGGCGCGGCTCTTCACCGCGGGGTCGGTACGGCGTCGGCCAACTCGGCGATGTCCGCGAGCATCCGCGCGCTGTCGGGTTCCCGGCCGGTGAACAGCCGGAACGCGTCCGCCGCCTGGAAAACCGCCATGCCACCGCCGTCGAGAGTGGCGCAGCCCAACGCACGGGCGGTGCACAGCAATTGGGTCTCCAGCGGGCGGTAGACCACTTCGGCGACCCAAAGTCCCGAGTGCAACAGCCGTGCGGGGAAGGGCAGTCCGGGGTGGGCGGCCATCCCGGTGGGCGTGGCATGGACGATGCCGTCCGCGGTGGCGAGCAGTTCGGGCAGCCGCTCGGGCGTGGCGCCGGCCGCGCGGCCCGGGCCGAAGTGACGGTTCAGGGAGTCGGCGAGGGCGGTGGCGCGTTCGGGCAGCGCGTCGACCACGGTGACGCGCTCGGCGCCGAGGGTGAGCGTGGCGTGCGCTACGGCCGCGCCCGCGCCGCCCGCGCCCAACTGGACGACGCGCTCCATGGGCGCGTCGGGCAGTCCGCGCGCAAAGGAGGCGGCGAAGCCGGTGACGTCCGTGTTGTGGCCGATCGCGCGACCGTCCACCCCGAAGACGACGGTGTTGACCGCGCCCAGCGCCTCGGCCTGCGGGGCGAGCCCGTCGAGGTGCTCGATGACGAGCTGCTTGCACGGGTGGGTGATGTTGAGCCCGTCGAAGCCCAGGTCACGGGCGGCCCGCACCAGCTCGCCCACCGCCTCCGGGCCGACGCCGAGCACGTCGATGTCGATGAGCCGGTACACATAGCGCAGCCCCTGCCGGTCCGCCTCGCGCTCGTGCAGGGCCGGGCTGAGGGAGGGACCGATGCCGGAACCGATCAGCCCGACGAGATACGAGTCCTTGAAGACGTCGGCCACAGTGGCCCTCCTGAGTGGCTCGCTAATGTACGAACTAGTACGTTAGCTATATCAGCATCGCCCTGCTGCGGGAAGCCCCCGGCCGGAAACTCGATCACCCACCACCGGCCCCTGCTTCTACAATCGGCCGCACACCGCGCCCGCGCCCGAAGGAAGCCAAGGAACCCGATGACCAGCGTCGAAGAACCGGCACGACCGAACGGGCGCATCCGTGACGCGGCCCGCACCAAGGCCGAGATCCTCGACGTGGCGACCCACGAGTTCGCCCGGGCCGGCTACGACGGCGCCCGCGTCGACGAGATCGCCGCCCGCACCCGCACCACCAAGCGGATGATCTACTACTACTTCGGCGGCAAGGAGCAGCTCTTCACGGCCGTCCTGGAACGGTCCTACGGCGTGATCCGCGAGGCCGAACGAGGCCTGGACGTCGAGCACCTGGACCCGGTCGCGGCCATCCGCCGACTCGCGGAACTGACCTTCGACCACCACGAGCAGCACCCGGACTTCATCCGCCTGGTGTCCATCGAGAACATCCACGGCGCCGAGCACATCGCCGCCTCCGAGAAGCTCGGGAAGATCGGCTCGCCCGCCCTGGACGTGATCCGCCGCATCCTGGAGGCGGGGCAGAGGTCCGGCCTGTTCACGGCCGACGTGGACGCCGTCGACCTGCACGCGATGATCAGTTCCTTCTGCTTCTTCCGGGTCGCCAACCGGCACACCTTCGGCGCCCTGTTCGGCCGCGACCTGGTCGCGCCGGAGCAGCGCGAGCACTACCGGACCATGCTGGGCGACATGGTGATCGCCTATCTGACGGCGGAGCGGGCAACGCACTGAGGTCGCTCGGCGACCCCCCTTGACACCCGGGAAACGCGAGCGCAACATCCCTACCCACCGAGACTAACTATCCAGTGGGTTAATTAGCCGCGATCCGGCAGCGCCTCCCCGTGACCCCCGTATCCGTCTCCGCTCACTCCGCCTGCGGTGGAGTTTCCCCGAAGGAGCAAGCCGTGTCCGTCCCCGCCAAAGCCGTCGGGCAACCGAAAAAGGCCGCCACTGCCGCCTGGATCGGCAGCGCCCTGGAGTACTACGACTTCTTCGTCTACGGCAGCGCCGCCGCGCTGATCTTCCCCAAGGTCTTCTTCGACGACTCGGACCCGGCCACGGCGACCCTGCTCTCCCTCGCCACCTTCGGTGTCGCCTACGCGGCCCGGCCGGTCGGCGCGCTGTTCCTCGGGCACTTCGGCGACCGGGTCGGCCGTAAGAAGGTCATGATCTTCACGCTGCTGCTGATGGGGCTCTCGACGTTCCTCATCGGCTGTCTGCCCACGCGGGGCCAAGTCGGCACGCTCGCCCCGGTGTTGCTCGTGCTGTGCCGGGTCCTCCAGGGCATCTCCGCGGCGGGCGAGCAGGCCAGCGCCAGTTCCATGACACTGGAGCACGCGCCGCCCGACCGGCGCGGCTTCTTCACCAGCTTCACGCTGAGCGGCACCCAGGGCGGTCAGCTCATCGCCACGCTCGTGTTCCTCGCCGTTGCCCAACTCCCCGACAAGCAGCTGCTGTCCTGGGGTTGGCGCGTTCCGTTCTGGGCGAGCGTGCTGGTCGCGGTCGCGGGGTACTTCATCCGTCGCACCCTCCAGGAGACCCCGGCCTTCGCCGAGCAGGCGGCGACCGAGGGCGTCGTGAAACTGCCGCTCGTGGTGCTGCTGCGCGAGCACTGGGCGGACGTCCTGCGGGTGATCGCGGGCGCGCTCATCGCCTCCGTCTCCACGATCTTCACTGTGTGGGCGCTGGCCTACGCGACCAGCGACTCCGTCGGCATGTCCCGCTCGTCGATGCTGTGGGTGGGTGCACTCGCCAACCTCGTCGCCCTCGCCGCGATCCCCCTGTGGGCGACCCTGTCCGACCGTATCGGCCGCCGCCCGGTGTTTCTGATCGGTGCGGTCGGCAGCGCGATCACGATGTTCCTCTACCTCTGGGCGATATCGACGGGCTCCTACGCGCTCACCCTCATCCTCGGCATCGTCGCCTTCGGCATCGTCTACAGCGCCGCGAACGGCGTGTGGCCCTCCTTCTACGGCGAGATGTTCTCGACCCGGGTCCGGCTGTCGGGCATGGCCGTCGGCACCCAGATCGGCTTCGCCGTGGCCGGGTTCGCGGTCACGTTCGCCGCGCGGATCGCGGGTCCCGACGGCACGGACTGGTCGTCGGTGGCGCTGTTCACGGCGGCCCTGTGCGTCCCGCCGGTGATCGCCGCGCTGTCCGCCCGCGAGACCCACACGGTCCCGACGGAACTGCTCGGCACCCGGTCACCCCGGGAGACGTCCCGGCCGGAGACGGTGACGGCCTGATCGTCGCTCGCCAAGTACCGTACCCCCGGGCTCCGTTGACCGGGGGTTTCGGCTTCGGGGTCACTCAGGCCGTGTCGGAGCCGCGGTACGCGTACATGTCGGCCAGGAACTTGCGGCGCAACGCGGGGACTTTGCTGCTCACGCTGAAGTAGCTGCGGGCCGCGAAGAGCGCGAGGCGGCCGGTGACGGGACGGTAGAGGGGGTCGTCGCCGCTGGTGCCGTTGTTGTCGAGGGACTCGGCGACGCGGGTGAAGCCGTAGGGGATCATCTCGGTCTCGTAGTCGCCGATCGCGGTCAGCAGCGGCTTGGACTTCCGGGCGGCGGCGGTCAGTTCGCGGCACAGGAGGGAGGCGTCGCGCAGTGCGGTGTTGGCGCCGACGCCCTGGCCGGGGGTCATCGTGTGGATGGCGTCGCCGAGCAGGGTGACGGTGGTGGTCGGCCACGGGTCGACGGGGACCGAGGTGGCGATCCGCAGCGGGAACGCGGCCTCGGGGTCGGAGAGTTCGAGGATTCGGCGCAAGTCGGGATGCCAGGTGCGGGTCGACTCCAGGACGGTGTCGACGAGTTGCCTGCCGCGCTGCCGATGCGTGCCCTCGGGGAAGTGGTCGTGGGCGCTCCAGACCGACAGGTTGATGTAGTCGCGCGTGTCGTCGAACCGCAGGCCGGACCAGCTGTCCAACAGGGCTTTGTCGGCGGGATTCTTGGGCCGCCCCTGGTCGTCCCACTTGAATTCCATGACGTGGAGCATGCCGATCAGGCCCTTCGTAGCGAAGATCAGCGAGAGGCCGTTGAGTACCTCGTCCGACAGCAGCGCACGGGTCTCGGGCGTGAGGGCGGTCTTGGTGGCGATGGCCGTGATGCCGGCGTCCTTGATCTCCGCGTGCGGCAGGAACTGGCGTCGCACGGCCGAGCGCGTACCGTCCGCGGCGACCAGGACGTCGCCGGTGGCGGTGGTGCCGTCGGTGAAGTGGGCGGTGACCGTGCCGTCGGGGTGCTGCTCGTAGCGGGTGAACTCCTTGCCGTAGTGCACGACTTCGTCCATGCCGGTGAACAGCACCTGCCGCAGGGTCGACCGGGAGACGGAACGTTCGCTGTCGACCGCGTCGCGCGCTTCGGGCAGTTCGAAGGTGGCGGTGGTGCGCAGGGACTGGGTGAGCACGTTGAGGTGGCGCGGGTCCCGTGCGCAGGTGGCGACGAAGGTGTCGAAGAGGTCGGGTGGCAGGCACTCCTTGAGGGCCCGGTTGCCGGTGGGGTCGATGCCGACGCGGTAGCCGTAGAGGCCGTCGCGGCGGGAGCCGTAGCGCTCGTACACGGCGACCGAGACGCCGGCCTTCTTCAGTCCGTGCGCCAGGCACATCCCGCCGGTACCGCCGCCGATGATCAGAACGTGCACGAGAACCACTTTCCTTGATGGTCATACATCTTGATTATCAAGCCATTTATAGCCTGCAAGGAAATGTCTCGACTGTCAAGGGAAAGGGCGGCGCGAACCCTCCCCGCATGAGGGCGCCCCCGTTGACAGATGACGTTTCGCGCAAGAACATCGGCCGGAACGAGCAGAAAAGAACAGCGCTGCTGCACGGCAACCCCATGGCTCTCCCGTCTCCCGCAGAAGGACATGAGTGGTGCGCATCTTTTCCCGCAGGTTCGGCTGCCTCCTCGCGACCGCCCTGACCATGGCGTTCCTGCCGTCGACGGCCCACGGCACCCCGGCGACCGTGCCGGACCGCGCGACGGTCTCCGAGTCCCCGGCCGGGGTGTCGCTGAAGGTCCCGCCGGCACCAGGCTCCCCCGGCTACTCCGTCACGGTGCCGACCACCGGCCAACTCGCCCTGACCACAAGGAGATCGGGCCACACCGTGCTCGCGACGGCCGCGGACGCCCTGCGCTTCAGGGCCGGTTCGGACTCCGACTGGCAGCACGCGACGACGCTCACCGGGTGGAGCTGGCGCGACGGCGTGCTCACGCTCACGGCGGATACGACGCTCACCGGCACGGAGATCGAGGCACGGCTCACCCCGGCCGCCGACCGCTATCAACTCGACTGGGACGTCAGGGGAGTTGCGGCGACGGAACTCGGCCTCACCTACGGCCTCTCCCCCTCCGGCCACTGGTACGGCCACGGCGAGACCAGCACCCCCTCCGGCGGCCCGTACACCGACCAGCCATGGCCGCTGGACGCCGGGCAGGTCGAGCAGCCGGACTTCGGCCCGGCGTCGTACCAGATGGTGGATCCCTTCTGGTACACGGAGAGTTCGGCCGGTCTGTACGTCGACACCGGCGACACGATGGACGTCTCCCTGAACGCCGGCGAGGACGGTCTGGGCCGCTTCGGCGTCGACTCGGGCAGCACCTACCAGGCCACGGTGTTCGTCGAGTCGACACCGCGTGCGGTCTACGACGACTACATCGGCATCGTCGGCACACCGCGCCAGAGCGACGCGACGTACGAGCAGTACGAGAAGCCGCTGTGGAACTCGTGGGCGCAGTTCTACACGGGCGTCAACCAGGAGAAGCTCCTCGCCTACGCAACCGCCCTGCACGACAAGGGACTTGGCGGGCACACCGTCCAACTGGACGACAAGTGGGAGTCCAACTACGGCAACATGACCTTCGACCCGAAGGCATACCCCGACCCCAAGGCGATGTCGGACCGGATCCACGCCCTGGGCTACGACTTCGGCCTCTGGGTCACCCTCTGGATCAACCTCGACTCCACCAACTACCAGTACGCGGCGGACCACGACTACCTCCTCCACGACGCGGCCGACCCGACGAAACCGTGCACGGTGACCTGGTGGAACGGCACCGCGGGGATCGTCGACCTCGGCAACCCGGCGGCGAAGGCCTGGTACCAGGGCAACTTGAAGACCCTGACGGCCACTTACGGCGTCGACGGCCTCAAGTTCGACACCCGCTTCTTCGACGACCAGTGCGCCCCGCGCGCCGGGTACACCGGCACCGACTACCAGCGCCTCGGCTCCGAACTCGCCGACTCCTACGACCTCCAGGGCGCCGGCATCCGCGTCCACTGGGGCAGCGCCGCGCACCAGGCCGGCTTCGTCGTCCGCCAGATCGACAAGGGCACCGGCTGGAACTCCCTCCAGGCGTCCGTCTCCCAGAACCTCGCGCTGTCCACCATCGGCTACCCCTTCGTCGAGACCGACATGATCGGCGGCTCCATGGGTCAACCCGCCCCGACGAAAGAGGTGTTGGTGCGCTGGGCACAGTCGGCGTCGTACATGCCGCTGATGTACGCGTCGACGTCCCCCGCGGGTACCACGGATGTGACGACCGGTCAGCAGGTGCCCTACGACGGGCAGACCGTCGCCCTGTACCGCGAGGCGATCGCCCGCCACGAGCGGCTCGCGCCGTACATCTGGGACCAGGTGCGGCACACGCTCAAGACCGGCGACCCGATCGTGCGGCCACTGTTCTTCGACTTCCCTCAGGACAGGGCGAGTTACACGATCACCGACGAGTGGATGCTGGGCCCGGCGGTCCTCGCGGCACCGAACCTCACCGCGTCGGCCACGCGGGACATCCACCTCCCGGCGGGCACGTGGTACGACGTCAACCGGGGTAGGACGGTCAAGGGACCGGTGACGCTGACGTCGTACGCGACGCCGCTGACGGTGACACCGGCCTTCGTGAACCTGCGTGCGCGGGGCGCCGCCAAGGCGCTCGCCGCCCTGCGCCGCCAGTAAGGGCCTCCGCGTGCCCCGGCCGATTTCAGGGGCGGCCGGTGCACGCGGGCCCGGGGCTGACTATCGTTGCCCGATCACACGTGCGAAAGGTGGTCGAGGGGCGTGACGGGGGCCGAGGAGTGGATACGGGTGCCGGTCGGCGACGACGCCGGGCGGTGGGCGACGCGGGGGCGCGGCCGCAAGGTGCTGTTCGTCGTGCACAACGTGACGTCCGCGACTCGGCTGCTCGACGTACTGCCGCTCTTCCACGACGACTTCCGGGTGCAGTTGCTGGTGACCTGCACGGGGTCGTCGGCGTTCCGGGCCGGGGTCGCGGAGTTGCTGGCGGAAACGGGGGTGCCGGTGGTGCCCTGGGACCAGGCTGTTCAGACATCGGTCGATTTGGCGGTGTCGGCGAGCTTCGGCGGTCAACTCCGGGCATTTTCAGGTGTATTGGCCGTGTTGTCACACGGTGTCGGATATACTAAGAGGCTAGGGACACCCAACACCCAACACCCAACACCCGGCGGCGAGGCGGCGGAAGTCGCGGCTCCGGTTTTCGGGTTGTCGCCCGAGTGGTTGCTCGACGAAAGCGGACGGCCCGTCGCGGACGCGCTGGTGCTGTCGCACCCCGAGCAGTTGGAGCGGTTGCGTGCCGTCTGCCCCGAGGCCGCGCCCACGGCCGTACTGGCCGGTGATCCCTGCTGGGACCGCATGCTCGCGGCCCGCCCGTACCGGGAGCGCTACCGGCGGGCGCTCGGTGTCGGGCGCGGTCAGCGGCTGGTGGTGCTCAACTCCACCTGGAACCCGGAATCCCTGTTCGGCGACGACATACTGCCCTCCCTGCTCCCCCGTCTGACCTCCGAACTTCCCGTCGACGAGTACCGTCTCGCCGCCGTCCTGCACCCCAACATCTGGCACGGTCACGGCCCCGGCCAGATCCGCGCCTGGCTCGACCGCGCCCGCCGCGCCGGTCTCACCCTCGTCGACCCGCTGCACGGCTGGCGCCAGGCGCTACTGGCCGCAGACGCGGTCATCGGCGACCACGGCTCGGCGACCTACTACGCCGCCGCACTCGGCACGCCCGTCCTCCTCGGCGCCGCCCCCCTCGCGGGCCTCGCCCCCGACGCCCCGGTGCACGCCTTCGTCCGTACGGCCCCCCGCCTGGACCCCACCCTCCCGCTCCGCCCCCAACTGGCCCAACTCATCGGCAGGCATAGCCCGTTGGCCGACCCCGCGGCTTTCACCAGCTCCGTACCTGGCGAGTCGGCGACCCGCCTCCGGCGCCTCTTCTACGACATCATCGGCATCCCCGAACCGGACGCGCCCGCGCTGCTCGAACCGCTCCCGCTCCCGCCGTTCGAGCCCGCGGCGCACACGGTCCCGCTCCAGGTGCTGACCGAGTTGCTGGGCTCGGGCGAGGTCTCGGTCGTCCGGCACGCGGGCCCGCACCCGGCGCCCGACAACACGGGCGAGGCTCATACGGCGGTGCACGAGGACACCCGTGAGCAGTCCCAACTCTCCCTGGCCGACGTGGTGTTCCGGCACGGCACGGCCGAGGATCCGCGCTTCGGATCACCCGCGCTCTGGACCACGGAGACACTCGCCCGGCACCCGCAGTGCGCCCTCGCCGCGTACATCACCGGCCCCGGCACCTGTACGGTCCGCACCTCGGACGACACCCTGCTGCATCTGCGCGCCGAGCCGGGCGCGGACGCGGACCCGGCGGCCTACGCCTCGGCCCTGTACGCCTGGCTCGCGTCCGGCAAGTCACTGCACGAGGTCGTCGCGCGGGGGCTGACCGTGCACACGGGAGAGGCCGTGCACCGGGTCCGGGTCACCCGTGGCTAGCCGTCGCAGCGCTCGCGCAGCCTGCGGAGATACTCCAGGTGCTGTTCGGCCTTCTCGTCGCGGAGGGCGGCGGCGGCCTCGTCGATCAGGGCGCGGGCGGCCGTGAACTCGCCGCCGTTCAGGCGGGTTTCGGCGAGGTCGGTGAGGGTGCGGGCCGTGTTGTAGGCCTCGCCGCTGGCGCGGAAGAAGGCCAGGGCGCGGTCCAGTCGCTCGACGGCCTCGGCTCGGCGGCCGAGTCCGCGCAGGGCCCGGCCGCGGTGGCGTTCCAACAGGGCGCGGGCGCGCGGCAGATCGGCGGCGCCCTCGTCGGCGGGACCGATGCCGTCGAGGACGCGGTACGCCTCGTCGAAAGCCGCGTACGCCTCGTCGAAGCGCCACTGGCGCAGTCGCAGCAGGCCGAGGAACTCGACGGCGGAGGCATGTCCGCGCACATGCCCTCCGGCCCGTTCGTCCCGTGCCGCCGCGAGCGCCTCGGGTTCCGCCTCGTCCCAGCGCCGCAACTCCATGAGGCTGTGGGCGAGTTGGGCGTGCAGGGCGCCGGCGATGCGGGTGCCGGGGAAGTGGGAGTCCGCCGTACGGACTCCTGCTCGCAGGGCGGGCAGCAGTATGTCGTGCTGGCCGGCCTTGAGTTGGAGCGGCCACAGGGCCTGGCCCAGCAGGACGACGGTGTCCCAGTCACCGAACTCCTCGGCGGCGTGCACCGCTTGGACCAGGTTGGGCGCCTCGGCGACCAGTGCGGCGACGCCCGCGCCCCGGTTCTCGTACGAAAGCGGTGTGGCTGCGGCCGGGACGCGCCAGCTCTCGGGCAACGCGGCCTGTGCCGCGGCGAGTGCGAGCTGCAGATAGCCCTCGACGGTGCGGGACACGGCGGCGGAGCACGCGGCGATGCCGTCCGTGGCGGCGGCCGTGCGCGCGGCGTGCGCGCGGACGGCGGGCCGGTAGCGGTAACGGCCGTCGTCCGTCAGCTCGATGAGCAGGGCACCGGTCAACTCGTCGAGAAGCCGGGCGGCTTCGACCTCGTCGATACCGGCGGCCCGCGCGGCTGCGGCGGCATCGAGAGCGGGCCAGTCGTACAGGCCGGCCAGGCGGTAGAGGCGGGCGGCGTCGGGGGTCAGCAGACGGTACGAGTCCTCGACGGCGGAACTCACCGGGTCGCTCTCGGACCCGGCGGGCGTCTCCGGTGGTAGGGGCGGTGCGGTCAGCCGGGGTGCGGCGGCGCGCAGCGCGTAGGGCGAGCCGGCGCAGCGGTCCAGTACAGCGGGCAGCGTGGCGCGGGCGGCGCTGACCGCAGGTTTGCCGACCAGCTCGGTGAGCAGCCGTTTCGCGTCCCGGCGGCCCAGCGGGCCGACCGGGATCCGCAGGGCGTCGAGGCCGATGAGCGGATTCCGGGCCACGACGAGGGTGACCACGTCCGGAGCCGGTGCCAGCAGCGGCTGCACCTGGGCGGAGGAACGCGCGTGGTCGAGCACCACGAGAGCGCGGCGGGCGGCCAGGGAGCGCCGGAACAGGGCGGCCCGGTCGGCGACCGAGGGCGGTATGTCCTCGTCGGGCAGGCCGAGTTGGCGCAACAGCGTGGCCAGGACCGGTTCGGGGCCGAGGGCGCGCAGGTCGGCGTAGAGCTGCCCGTCGGGGAAGCGGGCCGCCTGCCGTGCGCCCCAGTGGAAGGCGAGGGTGCTGGTGCCGATGCCCTCGGGGCCGTGGAGGAGCGCCAGTCGTGGACGGGCGTCGAAGGCGCGGGTCGCCTCCTTGTCCAGGAGTTTCAGGGCATCCTGACGGTCCGTGAAGGAACGGGGTGCCGGTGGGAGGCAGTGGCGTCCCGGACCGGTGAGAGGCTCCGGGATGCGTACGCCTCGTGCGAACCGGGCCCAGACGAGGGCGAGTTCGGGGTCGCTGTGGACACGGTCGTGGACCATGCGCGCGACGGCGTTCACCTCGTCGGGGGTCGCCGGCGCCGTCACCTCGCGTCCGGCGAGGCGACGGACCATTCCGCCGGCCGACTCCCAGGCCAACTTGCCCGCCTCGCTCGCCATCCCGGAGCCGACGGCCCCGAACACCGCACCGATGGCGCTCGTGGACAGCAGATCCATCACCTCGTGCACTCCCCCGTCGTCCGCTCTCCGCACAGCGGATCAACCTTAGCGCCGGTGAAGGACGGTGACGATGGGTCACCTCTTTCCGGGATGGCTCAACCCCGGTTGGCTCCCGCCGGAATCCCGTACGCCCGCTCCACCCGCAACCGCAGCACCAGCCGCCGGTCCCGCACCATCGCCGCCCGATAGTCGTCCCAGTCCGGATGCTCGCCGAGGACATCGCGGTAGAGCTTGATGAGTTCCTCGACCGTGTCGTCGTGCGGGTCGGCGGCGACCGGGGTGAGGTCGGCCGTGCCCTCGGCGACCGTGTAGGCCCATCGGTCGGGGCTGGTCACGTGGTAGGAGGCGCGGGGGTCCCGGCGCAGGTTGCGGGTCTTGGCGCGGTCGTCGGTGATCGACACGCGGATGATCCGCTCGTCGGGGTAGTAGGCGTGGCTGACGTTCGACAGCTGGGGTCGGCCGTCGCTCTTGAGGGTGACCAGTACCCCGCCGTGGCCCTCGGAGAGCAACTGGAGCAGTGCGTCCTGCGTCGCGTCGTGAGTCATGCGTCCATCAACCGTGTGAAGCGGGTCACGCATTCCCCGAGCTGGACGCCAGGGAGTAGACATTGTCTACGGATCACCGGTAGACAGTGTCTATGAGCATGAGCGAACCGGAAGCAGGACTACGGGGCCGCCTGGTCGACGTAGGTGTGGAGCTGGTGGCCCAGGAGGGTGCGCAGGCGTTGACCCTGCGCGAGATCGCCCGCCGGGCCGGCGTCTCGCACGGCGCGCCCCGCCGTCACTTCCCCACCCATCTGGAGCTGCTGTCCGCGATCGCGCGGCGGGGCTTCGCCGATCTCGCGGAGCGGGCGACGGCCGCGCTCGGCGACGGTACGGCACCTCCGCGCGCCCAACTGGACACGCTGGGCCGGGTCTATCTGGAGTTCGCACTCGACAACCCCGGCATGTACGAGCTGATGTTCCGTCACGATCTGCTGGAGAGCGGTCACTTGGGTCTGCGGGACACCAGCCTGCCGCTGTTCGGCGTCCTGGTGGACCTGGTCGGCCGGGCCCGTCCCGACGTGGACGCCCGCCTCGTCGCGGGCGCGTTGTGGGCGAACCTGCACGGCGTCGCCCAGCTCTGGCGCTGGGGCAGCCTCCAACTCGCCACCGGCGCCGATGACTTCGTACCCCTGCTGCGGTCGGCCCTCGACGCGCACCTCGGTCCGGAGGCAGCCGTATGACGGTGTATCAGACGAAGCCAACGCACCGGCGGCTCGTGCTGGCGAGCAGTGTGGCGGGAGCGGCGATCGTCGCGCTGGACGGGACCGTGCTCACCGTCGTACAGCCCACGCTCCAGCGGGAGTTGGGGGCGTCGCCGGCGCAGGTCCAGTGGACGAGCACCGCGTTTCTGGTGGCCGTGGCAAGCCTGTTGGTGTCGGCCGGGCGGATCGGGGACCGGTACGGGCATCAGCGGGTGTTCGGGCTCGGCATGCTCGGCTTCGGTGTCGCCTCGGCCGGAATCGCTCTGGCGCCCGGTGTCGGCTGGGTGATCGGACTCCGTGTCGTCCAGGGGGTGTTCGGGGCACTGCTCCAGCCGGCCACGCTCGGCATGCTGCGTGCCGCGTTCCCACCCGACCGGCTCGGCATGCCGATCGCCGTACGGACGAGTGTGATCGGGGTGGCGGCCGCCGCCGGGCCGTTGGTGGGCGGGGCGTTGGTGACCGCGGTGGGCTGGCGGGCCGTGTTCTTCCTCAACGTCGTGCCCTCGCTCGTGTTCGGCGTGCTCGCCCTCACCGTGCGGGAGTCGCACCGCGGACAGGCGTCCGCCATCCGGTTCGATCTGCCCGGCGCCCTGCTGCTCGCGCTCTCCCTCGCCTCTCTCATCCAGGCGCTGGTGGATCTGCCCGGCTCGGCCGCCGGGTTGGCCGTGTCCGTGCTGGCCGGTGTCGCCTTCGTACGGCATGAGCGTCGTACGGCGCATCCGCTGCTGCCGCCTGACGTCATCGGCTCGGCGGCGATCCGCGGGGCGCTCGGGATGCTGCTCGCCGCGTCGGCCGCCTTCTCCGGAACCCTGTTCGTCGTCACCTATTTCCTGCAGGACACGGTGGGGCTCAGCCCCTTCCAAAGTGCCCTCCGGGGGCTGCCGTTGGCCGCCGCGATGGTCCTCTCCGCACCCGCGACCGCGGTGGTGCTGCGCCGGGTCGGGGCCCGTCGTACGGCCGGAGTGGCGATGGTGGTCGTGGCGCTGGCCGTTCTCGTGCTGTCCCGGGCCTCGGACACGGTCACGGTATGTGGGGGATTCGCCCTGTTGGGGGCCGGGTTCGGGGCGGTGATGGTGGCGGCGACCCAAGTGGTGGTGCGGGAAGCCGCCGTGGAGTCGGCCGGGGTGGCGGGCGGGCTCAAGCAGACCGCGGTGAACGTGGGTCCGACGCTCGGGGTCGCCGCTGGAAGTGCGCTGATGGCCGCGAACGGCCGCGGGTTGGCGCTCGGAATGCTCGCCGCGGTGGCCCTGACCGGCGCTCCCGCCTGCCTCGTGCTGCCCGGACGGACAGTCGCGTCGCTCACACATCCCCCCGTTACAGGAGACCGCGCAGGTGTTCCTGCGCGACGATGAGTTCCGAGGTGTCCGGGGCCGGGTATGCGGGACCCCACCTCGTGAACGCAATTCGGAGGAGAGCCATGGCACAGCTGCGACAAGAGGTCGACCCGGACGAGGTCGGACTGGATCACAAGGCGTTGGACCGCCTGGACCAGCACTTCGCCCACTACGTCGACGTGGAGCGCCTGCCGGGCTTCCTGGTGTCCGTGGCCCGCGGCGGTCGCGTCGCCCACCTCACCGCCCACGGGCACCGCGATGTCGCGGACCGACTCCCCGTCACGCCGGACACGTTGTACCGGATCTACTCCATGACCAAGCCGGTCACCGCGGTCGCCGCGCTGATCCTGATGGAGGAGGGCAAGCTCTCCCTGGACGACCCGGTCAGCCGTCATCTGCCGGCCTTCGCCGACATGCGGGTCTACGACAGCGGCTCCGGCGCCGACGTGAAGACGCGGCCGGTGGAGCAGCCGATGCTGATCAGGCACCTGATGACCCACACCTCGGGCCTGACCTTCGCCTTCTACCACTCGCACCCCGTCGACGCCCTCTACCGGGAGGCGCGCCTGGAGTCGTCCGTGCCGCCGGGCGCGAATCTCGCCGAGGCGATCGACGTGTACGCGAGCCTGCCGCTCCAGTTCGAGCCGGGCACACAGTGGAACTACTCCGTCGCCTCCAATGTGCTGGGCCGGGTCGTCGAGGTGGTGTCCGGGCAGCGGCTCGACGAGTTCTTCGCCGAGCGGATCTTCCGGCCGCTCGGCATGCCGGACGCCGGCTTCCAGGTCCCGGGCGAGAAGGCCGACCGGCTCTCCGAGTTGTACGGCGACGCCGACGGCGGCGGTATCGTGCCGATCGCCGGGCTGCCGCTGCGGGGCGGCCGGCCGCGGTTCCTGTCGGGGAGCGGCGGGATGGCCGCGAGCCCGTACGACGTGCACCGGTTCGCGGAGTTCCTGCGGCGCCGGGGCGAACTCGACGGCACACGGCTGCTCGCGCCCGAGACGGTCGACCTCATGGCCAGCAACCACCTTCCCGGCGGCGCCGACATGCGCGCCTTCGGCAGCCCCGCCCACCAGGAACCCGGCAACGACGGCATGGGCTTCGGCCTCAGCGTCTCCGTCGTCATCGACCCCGAGCGCACCCAGTCCCCCACGGGACTCGGCACGTTCGGGTGGAGCGGCGCGGCGACGACGACGTTCTGGGTGGACCCGGGCCGTGACCTCACCGTGCAGTTCATGACGCAACTCCGGCCGAAGCACTCACTGAAGATCATCCCGGAGCTGAAGCAACTGGTGCACGAGGCGGTCACGGACTGAGGCTCAGCCACTCACCGCTACTGATCCACCCGCAAGGTGAACTCCAGCCCCTCCCCCGCCAGTTCACTCAGCCACTCCCGTGACCGTTCCGCCGTCTCCGCCGCCCGGTTCAAGCCGGACGGCAGGTCGTCGGACAGGATGTGGCGGACGGCGAGGGAGAGCGGGCGCGAGACACAGCGGGCCATCGCGCTCTCCTCCTCGTCGCCGACCAGGTCGAGGAGGTAGCTGCCGGACCAGGTCTCGCCCGCGTCGCCCCGGACGTCCAGGGACACCGCGAGGACGACCCGGTCGTGATCGGCGTCCGTGGTGGGGTAGGTCGCCGCCAACTCCCTTGCCAGCGCGGCGATCCGGGTGTCGTCGCCCGCCTTCAGTTCCTCGAAGACCGCGTCCCAGGCGCGCAGCCAGCCATCGAGGCGCAGGGTGCCGCGCACGAACGTCCGCGGCGTCCAGCCCGCCGGCAGCCCGTACTGCTCGATGAACGGCACGCTGTCCCGGTTCGGATAGACCTCGAAGGTCTCGCCGTCGACGACATGCGGCCGGGTCACCTCCCAGGGGCGGTCGGCCGTGGTCTCTTCGCCGTCCTCCAGGTAGCGTGCCGGCGAGCGCAGCGCGCCCAGCACTCCGGCCGGCGCCCAACTGAAGCGGTACCGGAAGTCGTTGGGCACCGCGGGTACACCACCGCAGTACGAGGTGAGGCTGTACGAGGCCTCGTCGCCGATCGCCTCCCGGGCGCGGGCGACGAGGCTGTGGGCGAAGAGGTGGTCGATGCCGGGGTCGAGACCGGCCTCGGTGAGGACGACGGTCCCCGCCTTCTCGGCCGCCGGCACCTGTTCGAGGACGGCGTCCGAGACATAGCTGGAGCAGGCGAAGTGTGCCTGCCGTCGCACGCAGGCGGCCAGCAGCGCGGCGTGTTCGGGCGCGGGCAGCATGGAGACCACGACGTCTCCGGGCGCCAGTTCGGCCGTGAGCGCTGCCAGGGTGAACGCACGTGGTTCGGCGCGTCCCGTCAGGCCCAGGTGGTCCAGGGCCTGCGCGGCACGCTCCTCGGTGCGGTGCCACAGCCGTACCCGCTCGGCGGCGCCGCACAGCAGGGCGAGCCCGCTGCCCGTGGACAGCCCGGCGCCGATCCAGTGGACGGTCCCGCTCGCGCGCACCACGTCAGACATGGCCCAACTTCCCTTCCGCGACGGCGATTCCGAGTTCACGGGACTTCGTACGGAAGAGGTCCAGGCAGCGTGCCCACGCCCCGTTCGTCTCGAAGTCCAGCAGGTGGGGCAGCAGTGCCGCCGAGAAGTCGGTGCTGGACTCCCTCGGCAGGAGCGACGGCAGGTTGTCGATGGCGATGAGGTCGAGCGGGGGACGCTCGTGCAACTGCCGTACCGGGGCGTCCCATTCGGTTGTGCGGTCGTAGACCGGCAGGACGTTGAGGGGTGAGCCCACGTCGCAGGTGACGTCGGAGACGGTGCGGAGCCGGCGGGTCGGATCGTCCAGGTCAGGCTCGCGGAGGAAGGGCGGGACGGGGGTCGTCGCCAGGACGCAGTTGACCAGCACGTCGTGGGCCAACAGGGCCGGGCGGTCCAGGTTCTGGGTCTCGGGCAGGTCCCAACAGGTCGGTTCGATCCCGGCCGTGGAGAACGCGACCCGCGCTCCCCGTCCGCTGCGGCCCAGCGCGCCGATCACCAGTGCGCTGAACTCCGTGTCCCCGGTGGCTGGTCGGAGCGTCTTGTCCAGCTCCTCCTTCGAGGTGGGCGTCAGCGGTGCGACCAGCCGGCCGCGATGCTGGAGGACGGCCAGGGCCGCGCCCAGGTAGCCGGCCCAGAAACCGAACGCGGCGAGGCGGCGTCCGTCGTCGTCCACCAGGTATTCGAGGTCGAGCAGCGCTCCTCCCCCGGCCGCGAACCGCCTCAGCAGGTCGGTCGCCCCCGGCTGGCCCTTGTAGGCGTGGCCGAAGAAAATGTGACGGTGGGTCAACTCGGTGGGCTTGTCCGGGAGTTCCTTGAGGCCGAGGATCACCGTGCCCTGCGGCGCCGACACCCAGGAGTCCGCGGGCGCGACGCGGGCGCCGATCGCCTCGTACTCCTCGATCGGGAAGATCCGCTGCGGGGACTCCTCGACCGTGAGGGTCACCCCGCTCTCGACGAGTCGGCGGGCGTCGGAGGGGACGACCGGGGTGCGGCGTTCGGTCGTTCGGGGCTCGTGGCGCAGCCACAGATGGAGCTCGGTCATACCAGGTTGACCTCCGGGCGCGGGGCGTCGGCCGCGAACCGGCCGGCGCTCAGGGGGCTGACGTCCACGAAGGGTACGTGGCCGAGGTACAGGTCGCGGACGACCTCGCCGACGGCCGGTCCCTGGAGGAAACCGTGGCCGGAGAAGCCGGTGGCGTAGAGGAAGCGGGAGACCGAAGTCGCCTCGCCGATCAGGGCGTTGTGGTCCGGCGTGTTCTCGTACAGACCCGCCCAGCCGCCGGTGCGGCGCAGGTCGAGGAGGTCGGGGGCGCGGCGGCGCATGGCCTCGGCGAGGCGGGGGATCCAGCGGTCGTGGGTGTCGGTGGCGAAGCCGGGACGCTCGTCGGGGTCGGACATGCCGACGAGGAGGCCGGGGCCCTCGGTGTGGAAGTAGAGGCTGGTGGTGAAGTCGATCGTCATGGGGAGGTTCGGCGGCAGTCCCGTCACCGGTTCCGTGACCGCGATCTGGCGGCGCAGCGGTTGCACCGGGAGGTCCACGCCCGCCATCGCGCCGATCGCCTTGGACCAGGCGCCGGCCGCGCAGATCACCGTGCGGGTGTCGATGCGGCCGAGGGTCGTCACCACCGCGGTGATCGTGTCGCCGTGTGTCTCGATGCCGGTGACGTCGGTGTGGCGCAGGATCGTCGCGCCGTGACCGCGGGCGGCGGCCGCGTAGCCGTGGACGACGGCCTCGGGGGTGCAGTGGCCGTCGTCGGGCGAGTAGGCGGCGGCGAGCAGGCCCTCGGTGCTGATCAGCGGGGAGAGGCGGCGGGCCTCGGCGGGGTCGATCACGCGGCTGGGCACGTTGAGGGAGTTCTGCAGCCGGACGCCCGCCTCGAAGGACGCGACGTCCTCGGGCGTCGACAGGAGGAACAGGTAGCCGACGCGACGTAACCCGATGTCGTAGCCGGTGTCCTCCTCGAAGCGTTCGAAGGCCTCCAGACTGCGCGCGCCCAGCTGCACGTTGAGGCCGTCGGAGAACTGCGCGCGCACTCCGCCGGCCGCCTTGGAGGTGGACCCGGCGGCGAGTTCGTCCCGTTCGACCAGGACGACGTCCCGGACCCCGGCGCGGGCCAGGTGGTAGGCGATGCTGGTGCCGATGACCCCGCCGCCGATGACGACGACCTCAGCCTGACGCTTCACGGGCGCTCCTTCTTGGCCGCGTGGATGACGGCCCAGGCCGCGGCCGCGTCCTGGATGCCGAGTCCGACGCTGTTGTAGTAGACGATGTCGTCGGGTCCGGTGCGGGCGGTGCGGCGGCCGGTGAGTACGGCGCCGAGCGGGATCAGGTCGTCGGGGGCGAGCAGGCTGTCGCGCAGGGCGTCGACGATCGGTCCGGCGTGCTCGGCGGCCGTCTCCGGGTCGTCGACGACGACGGCCGCCGACCGCCGTAGGACGTCCAGGTCGACCTCGCTGCGGGTGGGTTCGAACGAGCCGACACTGACGACCGTGCAGCTGGGCGTGAGCCAGGCGCCGTGCACCACGGGGGTGGTGCTGAGCGTGCAGGCCGCGACGACGGACGCGCCGGTCACGGCCTCCTCAGCGGTGGCCACCGCCTCGACGGGGAAAGGCAGGTCGGCGGCCAGGGTCTCGGCGGCGCGGGTGCGGCGCTCGGGGTTCGGGCTCCACAGGCGTACGGACTTCAGGTCCCGGACCCGGGCGATCGCGCGGACGTGGGCGAGGGCCTGGGTGCCGGAGCCGAGGACGGCGAGGTGCGCGGCGTCGGGGGCGGCCAGGGTGTCGACGGCGACGGCGCTGCCCGCGGCCGTGCGCTGGGTCGTCACCGCCGTGCCGTCCATGACCGCGACCAGCTGCCCGGTGACCGGGTCGAGGGCGCTGATCACCGCGTGGATCGTGGGCAGTCCGGCGTGCGCGTTGGCGGGGTTGACGCTGCCGAACTTCGCCACCGCCCCGGTGTCCGCCGACAGCCGGGAGACGTAGGCGAAGACGACGCTGTCGTCGAAGCGGCTCGGGTGCATGATCTTGCCGGGCAGGTCGGCTTCGCCGTCACCGAGCGCGGTGAAGGCCGCGCGCTGCGAGGCGATGGCCGCATCGGCGTCGAGCAGGTCCGTGACCCGGTCGCCGGAGAGGAAGAGGACGTCGTCGGTCATTCCCTCTTCCTGTCCGGACCGCGCTCACCCGAATCAGGACCAGTGCGCCACCGCGTCCAAATGGGGCAGGTGGTGGTCGAGACGCTCCCGCTTGGTGCGGAGGTAGGTGATGTTGTTCTCGCAGGGCGGGATCAACAGCGGTACCTCTTCGGAGACTTTGATGCCGTGTTCCAGCAACGCCTCGCGTTTGCGCGGGTTGTTGGAGAGCAGGCGGACGCTCGCCACGCCCAGGTCGTGCAGGATCTCGGCGGCGACGCCGTAGTCGCGGGCGTCGACCGGGAGGCCGAGGGCGAGGTTCGCCTCGACGGTGTCCAGGCCCTCCGCCTGCAGGGCCATCGCGCGCAACTTGGCGAGCAGGCCTATGCCGCGGCCCTCGTGCCCTCTCAAGTAGACGACTATGCCCCGGCCTTCGGCGACGACGGCACGCATCGCGGCGTCCAACTGGTCGCCGCACTCGCAGTGCTGGGACCCGAAGGCGTCGCCCGTCAGGCACTCCGAGTGCAGCCGGGTGAGTACGTCGTCCGTGCCGATGTCGCCGTAGACCAGGGCCACTTGCTCGTCACCGCGGTCGTGGTCCAGGTAGCCGATCGCCTGGAATTTGCCGTACACGGTGGGCAAGGGAGCATTCACGACGCGTTCCACGCCCGTGGACTGTGGAGACTTCTTCTTGCCGAGTACGCCAATGTTTTCTGTCATGATCTGGTTCCTAAGCAGAGACGAAAGGCCGTGAAAAAATGAATGGTTCGGGCTCACGGACGGCGGCATACGGACTGGTGCCGGCGGACACCACGGAGGACGTGAGGTCTAGGGGGGCAGAAGTATCAACACAGGTCGCCGTCCTTCCGGTCGGCAGTTTCGAGCAGCACGGCCCGTATCTTCCGCTGGCGACCGACACGTTGGTCGCCTGTGCCGTGGCCCGGGAGATCGCCGCGGCGTACCCGGTGCATCTCCTCCCTCCGGTGACCATGGCCTGCTCGCACGAGCACGCGGCCTGGCCGGGGACCGTCAGCATCTCTTCCGTGACCCTTCATGCGGTGGTGCGGGACATCGCCGACTCGCTCCGCCGCTCGGGGGTGGAGACCCTGGTAGTGGTCAACGGTCACGGCGGAAACTACGTGCTGGGCAACGTCGTTCAGGAGTCCTCCGCGCGCGGTGAGCGGATGGCGCTGTTCCCCGCCGCCGAGGACTGGGAGACGGCGCTGGAGCGGGCCGGGGTGCTGACCTCGTTGCTCACCGATATGCATGCGGGGGAAATCGAGACCTCCATTCTTCTGCACGCTCATCCCGAATTGATCCGTCCCGGTTATGAGACCTCCGATTTCGTCGCCGACGACCGTCGCCATCTCCTGACGCTCGGTATGTCCGGCTATACCGAGTCGGGCGTCATCGGGCGCCCGTCCCTCGGCTCGGCGGAAAAGGGGAAGGCACTGCTGGCGAGCCTCGCCGATTCCTTCGGCGCGTATTTCTCGATGCTGACCGCGGACGCCTGAGCGGGCACCGGGTCCGGTACGGCACCGCCGGGCCCGGCGATGCGCAGGCCCGCGCCCCAGCGGGCGACCAGGACCAGCAGGCCCGGCAGGGCGGCGACGAAGCTGAGCACGCCGTAGATCACGGAGACGGACAGGCCGCTGGTCGCGCCGAGGCCCGCGGCGCCGAACGCCCAGGCGGTGACGCCCTCGCGGGGGCCCCAGCCGCCGACGTTCAGCGGCAGGCCCATGGCGACCAGCGCGAGGATCGCGATCGGCAGCAGCTGGGCGACGGTGGCGGCGGAGCCGGCGGCCCGGGCGGCGACCACGAACATCGCGAGGTGGCCGGCCAGGATGACGAGCGAGGAGAAGGTGACGCCGGGCCAGTTGGCGCGGGAGAACAGTCCGGCGCGCACCTCGCCGAGGGTGGTGCGCAGGGCGCGGCCCCGGCGGGTGGCGGTGGCCGGACGGTTCATCCGTACGGCGGCCACGACGGCCAGTGCTCCGACGGCGGCGAGCAGTACGAGCGGGGCGATGCCGCGGACGTCGGCCATCACCGGGGAGTCGAGGCCCAGCAGGATCGTCACCCCCACGACGGCCAGCGCGATCTGGCCCGCGACGCGTTCCAGGACGACGGCGCGTACGGCGCGGCCCATGTCGCCGGCGCTCTGTCCGTGGCGTACCGCCCGGTGCACGTCGCCGAGGATGCCGCCGGGCAGGGCCGCGTTGAGGAACAGGGCGCGGTAGTAGTCGGCGACGGCCGGGCCGAGCGGCAGCTTGATGCGCAGGCCGCGCGCCACGAGGGCCCAGCGCCAGGCGCTGAACACCGTAGTGACCACACCGATCGCGAGCCCGATCAGGAGCGTCGGCGCGTCGATGCGGCGCAGCCCGTCCAGGAAGACGCCGGTGCCGAGGCGCCAGAGGAGGACGCCGAGGATGGTGACGCCGGCGACCGTGCCGAAGTGGGTGCGTACCGCGCGGGAGTTCACCCGGTTCAGGATCGCGCGGAGGACGCGGCGGGCGCCGGAGGCGCGGTCGGTGCCGGGGCGCGGGGCGGCGACGATCACCCCGATGCGGTCGCCGGAGACGGCCGAACTGTGCAGTGGCGGGGTGTGCTTGGGCCGTAGGCGCACCGCCTCCACGGCGGTCTCGGCGCGCACTTCGAGGGCGACCGGCACGGACCGGTCGACGCGGACCCTGCGCGTCCTGGTGCCCGGTCGCGGTGCGACCGTCCGCATCGTCTCGACGCTCATGAGGTGCCCCCCGTCGGCCGGGCCAGTGCCAGCAGGTCGCTGTGGTGGACGAGCACGGTCAACTCCCCTGCCGCGCAGGCCGCGAGGCGCCGTTCCAGATAGCGGTCGGCGCGTTCCTTCAGCTCGGGGCGTTCCTCGACGGCCGCGCCGACCCAGCCGCGCAGCCACTCGGCGGTGAGCGCGGCCTCGTCCGGACCGAGCCGCCAGGCGCTCGGGTGGACGCGGACCGTCGCGCCGTGCGCGGCGAAGGCCTCGCAGGTGACGGTGACGGCGTCCGGACCGAGGAGGCCGTCGCGCCGCTGGTGGGCGTTGAACGCATCGGCGATCTCGGCGTCCACCGGGTCGGCCGGGGTGAGTTCGACCTTGCCCGCCACCGACAGCGTGAGCAGCGCCGGACAGCCGGCGCCGACACACGCGGCGACGAGGGCGTCGACCTCCTCGCGGGTGAGGACGTCCAGGAGCGCGGAGGCCGTCACCAGCGAGGCGCCGACCAGCGCGTCCGGGGTCAGCCGGGCCACGTCACCGCGCCGGGTCTCCACCGTGACGCGGCTGCCGTCGGCGGCGGCGCGGGGTGAGGCGACGGCTGCGAAGTGCAGAAGATAGGGATCACGGTCGTGCAGGATCCAGTGCTGGGCGCCGTCGAGGCGGGGCGCGAGCCACCGTCCCATCGAGCCGGTGCCGCAGCCCAGGTCGTGGATGACGACCCCGGAGCGCCCGGGCAGGTTGGCCAGCCGGATGCGCAGCGGGTCGAGCAGTTCGGGCGCCCGCGCCACGGCGTCGGCACCCTCCCGCAGCTCCAGCCACTCGGGCGCGTAGCGCGGCGGATCGTCGGGCCCGACGTCCCGCAGCCGTACGGTGGCCCGCTCGCCGGGGCGATTCGCGGGCCCGGCGCCGGGAATCACGGAACCGGGCCCCGTCTGCTCGTCGGCATCCACTGAAACCGTCCCCGCCATCACGTCCTCCGGCCCCGGCTGTCCAGCCGTCGCGTCGTTCGCTTCGGACTGCACCGGGGCGACCAGCATGCCCAGCGGTACGCCCCTGGGCCCCGGCTGCGCCGGAATCCGTGCGGCCTGGCCGCCCTGTGCCGCGGCCCGTGTGGACTGCGTGGACTGCGTATTCCTCATGCCGCCCTCCGGGGTTCGCTGGGGAGCCGGGTGAGTACGCCGGCCAGGCTGCGGGCCGTGGTGGCCCACCCGTCGAGGGCCGCGCGCCGGCCGCGGGCCGCCGCCTTGAGACGCCGGCGTACGTCGGCCTCGCCGAACCAGCCGCGCAGTTCGGCGGCGAGGGCGGCGGGGGCCTCCGGCGGGACGAGGATGCCGGGCACCCCACCGTCGGGGGCGCGGCCGACCGCCTCGGGCAGACCGCCGACATCCGTGGCCAGCACGGGGATGCCCCGCGCGAGGGCCTCGGTGACGGCCATGCCGTACGTCTCGGCGTACGACATGAGGACCATGAGGTCGGCGGAGGCGTAGCTGGCGTCGAGTTCGGCGCCGGCCTGCGGGCCCGCGAGGTGCAGCCGGTCCTGGAGGCCGTACCGCTCGATGAGGTCGCGCAGGTGGTCGACGTACTCCGGGTCGTTGCCGAAGCCGCCGACGCAGACGCAGGTCCACGGCAGGTCGGCCGCGGCGGCCAGGGACTCGATCAGCCGGTGCTGGCCCTTGCGCGGAGTCAGCGTGGCCACGCACAGCAGCCGCGAGACACCGTCGGTGCCGGAGGCGAGGGGGGCGATGTCGGCGCCGGGGGTGGCGACGTGGACGCGCTCGGGGGCCAGGCCGTGGTGGGAGACGAGGCGGCGGACCGCCCACTCGCTGGTGCCGATGACGGCCGGCACCGCGCGCAGGACCGTACGTTCCCTCTCGTCCAGCTCCGCGGCGACGGCGGCCTCCAGGCCGGTCTCGTCGCCGAGCGGGAGGTGCACGAGGACGGCCAGGCTCAGCCGGTCGGCCTCCGGGACGACGACCTCGGGGACCCCGCAGGCCACGATCCCGTCCATGAGTACGGCGGCCCCGTCCGGCAACTCGCGCAGCGTACGGGCGAGTTCGGCGCGGGCAGCCGCTCCGGGCCGGGGCCACTCGCCGTCCACGGCGTGCTTGTGGACCTGCCAGCCGAAGCCGGGCAGGTCCAGGCTGACGCGCCTGTCGTAGGCGTTGCCGCCGCTCGGCGCGGCCGGGTCGTCGACACCGCCCGGCATCACGAAGTGCACGGTGCGCAGGGACATGGGGATGATCTCGGCATTCCGGGAGGCCGCGCGCTGTGCGGGCAGGAATCCCAGCGCGGGGGCGCGGTCGATGGTCACGTCGTTCACAGGGCACGCTCGTAACTCGCCCAGGCGACGTGCGACTCGTGCAGGGTGACCTGGAGTCCGGTGAGGCCGCGGGCGCCCTCGCCGAGCGCGCCCTTCTCGATCCGCTCGGCGAGCCGGTCGGCGATGACCTTCGCGAGGAACTCCGTCGAGGTGTTGACCCCGGCGAAGTCGGGCTCGTTGTCGAGGTTTCTGTAGTTCAACTCGCTCACGACGGCTCCCAGTTCCTGGGTGGCCAGTCCGATGTCGACGACGATGTTGTCGTCGTCCAGCTGCTCGCGCCGGAAGGTGGCGTCCACCAGGAACGTGGCTCCGTGCAACCGCTGTGCGGGCCCGAACACTTCGCCGTGGAAGCTGTGGGCGATCATGATGTGATCGCGAACGGTGATGCTGAACAACGGACGACCCTCCAGGTGCGGCGCGTCTGGTCCCGCGGCTGATCCCTGCCGGGGGATGCCGTGTAGTACGGCTCCACGCCTCCCCCTGTTCAGCCGTCTCTCACTCTTTTCTCAGGTCAGACGCTCTTGCTCGTACGGAATTGAACGATTCTCAGCCGATGTCGGCGTAACCGACCCGGTGACACAGCGCCGGGATCTCCCCCGAGGCGAGCCTGGGCAGCAGGTCCGGCAGCTCCTCGAAGTCGCTCTCCCCGGTGACCAGCGCGTCCAGCGCCGGGTCCGCGAGCAGGTCGAGGGCGAGGGCGAGCCGGTCGGCGTAGCTGCGGTTGGCGCGGGCCGGGGAGACGGTGCCGACCTGGCTGCTGCGGATGACGAGGCGGCGGGAGTGGAAGGCCTCGCCGAGCGGGAGGCTCACTTTCCGGTCGCCGTACCAGCTCAGTTCGAGGACGGTGCCCTCGGCGGTGAGGAGTTCCAGCGCGCGGGTGAGGCCCTGTTCGGTGGCGCTGGCGTGGACGACGAGATCGCAGTCGCCGAGCGCGTCCGCCGGCAGCGCGAAGCCGACACCGAGCGCCTCGGCGGTCTTGGCGCGCGCGGGATCGGCGTCCACCAACTGCACACGCACGCCCGGGAAACGGCCCAGCAGCGCGGCCACCGAGCAGCCGACCATGCCTCCCCCGACCACCGCGATCCGGTCGCCGACCAGCGGCGCCGCGTCCCACAGCGCGTTGACGGCGGTCTCCACGGTCCCGGCGAGGACGGCCCGCCCGGCGGGCACGGACTCCGGCACGGGTGTCACGGCGCTCGCGGGGACGACGTAGCGCGTCTGATGCGGATAGAGGCAGAAGACGGTACGGCCGACCAGCGAGGCCGGGCCCTCCTCGACCACGCCGACGTTGAGGTAGCCGTACTTGACCGGACCTGGGAAGTCGCCCTCCTGGAAGGGGGCCCGCATGGTCGCGTACTGGTTCTCGGGGACGCCCCCGCGGAAGACCAGGGTCTCGGTGCCGCGGCTCACGCCCGACCACAGCGAGCGGACGAGCACCTCACCCTCGGCGGGGTCCGGCAGGACGACGTCGCGTATCTCGCCGTGACCCGGCGCGCCGATCCAAAACGCCCGCGCGGTGCGCTTCATCGGAATCCTCCTGAACGATCGGGAAGCTGTTCACGTACGGGTAACCACAGGCCGCGCACAGTACGCGGCGTTGATCGACTCTGTCATACGGCCGGAGGGTGTGCGGTGGCCCTGAACAACACATACGAAGCAAGGCTGGTCCAGCAGGAGACCGCTGTGGGAGCGGGCGTTCAGATCCTGTTGCTGGCGTTGCTCGGCACGGCGATCGGAATGGGGCCGGCCGGCTGGCTGACCGGCCTGGCATTCGCGATCGCCACCTGGGCCGTGCTCTCCAAAGCGCTGCACCGAACCCGGACCCGTTCCTTCGGCCCGGCCAACCGGGTCACCCTCGGCCGGGCGATCCTGGTCGGCGGGGTGACCGCGCTGGTCGCGGACTCCTTCGAGAGCTCGCCGCCGGTCACGCTGCTGGTCGGACTGACGGCGGTGGCCCTGATCCTGGACGGCGTCGACGGCCAGGTCGCCCGGCGCACGGGCACCTCCACCGCGCTGGGCGCGCGCTTCGACATGGAGGTCGACGCGTTCCTGATCCTGGTGCTCAGCGTGTACGTCGCGACGCAGATGGGCCCGTGGGTCCTGCTGATCGGGGGCATGCGCTACGCGTTCGTCGCCGCCGCCCGCGTCTGGCTGTGGCTGAACACCCCGCTGCCGCCGAGCACGGCCCGCAAGACCGTGGCCGCCACGCAGGGCATCCTTCTGCTGCTGGCCGGCGCGAACCTGCTGCCCCACGCGGCCAACATCGGCGTGGTGGCGCTCGCACTGGGCACGCTGGTGTGGTCCTTCGGCCGCGACATCCTGTGGCTCCGGCGCACCTCGCGCACCTCCCGCGTCGAGGAGGTTCCGGTGGAGGAGAAGCTGCTGGAACTGGTCTCGCAGTAGGGACGGTTGCGCCGAAGGGCCCGGATCACTGGTGATCCGGGCCCTTCGGCGTGCTACGACGTCCGTCCTGCAACCTCTGCTTCCACGACGTCCGTTCTACGGCCGCGGGGCCCGGCTGCGCACGACCGCGAAGGCGCCTGCCGCGAGGCCGAGCACGCCCACGATCAGCCCGGCGATGCCGAGCCCGCGGGCGGTCGAGTCGCTGCTCGACGAGGAGGCGGAGGTGGACTTCGTGGAGGTGGCCTCCGCCGTGGTCGAGGCGGCCGGGGTCTCGTCGCCCTCCTCGCTCCCCTTCGCGGTGAGCTTCAGGACGGGCGCCGGGTTCTCCGGCTCGCCGTCGCCGGCCGCGGCCTCCTCGATCCAGCGGACGACATCGCCGTCCGAGTAGGTCTGAAGCGTCTTGAAGGACAACTGGTCGGTGTCGTCGGGCAGTTGGCCGAAGGCGACGTCGAAGTCCTCGTACTGCCCGGCCGTGATCTTCCCGCCGGTCCAGGTGATCTCGGAGACGGCGTCGGTGATGGTGCCGTCGTCGGTCTTGACCGGCGTCTTGAGCTTGCTGGTGGTGACCTTCGCGGTCCAGCCGTTCTGCGGGGTGACCAGTACACCGAGGACGGGGTGGTCGGTGGGCAGATAGACCTGGACCTTGGTGGTGCTCGCCTTGTCCTCCTCGTTGGGGACGCGGAAGGTCAGCACGCCGTCCGTGGCGCCCTTGGCGTAGCTCTCGGGGTGGACGGTGACGTGCGCCGAGGCGACCCCGGCGGCGGCCAGGACTCCGGCGGTGGCGAGCGCGGCGACGGTGCCTGCGCGGCGCAGGGTGGTGCGGTGTGCGGACATGGTGAGGTGATCTCCGTACGGGAAAAGGAAGTTGGGGGTCAGACCGGGTACGGGATCGGAGTTGGTGGTCCTCTTCGGCTGACCGCGTGCCGCAGGAGGAGTTGGCGCAGGGGGGCCGCGTCGGCGGCGGCGCGTCCGGGGCGGCCGACGGTGCGGGCGGGCTGTGGTGCGGGGGCGTCCCGCCACCAGGCGACCAGGCCCGGCACGAAGGCGACGGCCCAGCGCAGCAGCGACCACAGCGCGGCCTCGCCGCGCCTCAGCCACCAGGCCGCGAGGAGCGCGGCGACGACGTGGGCGGCCACGGCGTGCGGGGTCATCGCCTCCGTCTGCCGCATGGGACCCATGGCGTGCCCCGACATGTGCGCCATACCGGCCATCGCCATGCCGGTACGGGGCCGCGCGACATCGAAACCGAGGTGAAGCCCGGCCTGAGTGGCGAGCATGGCGGCACCGATGCCGGGCAACGACCGCTCCCGCCCGCCGAGCAGCCACCCCATGACGAACACGACGAGGAATCCGGCGCCGTCCGCCCACAGCGGGGGCGTAGCGCCGGTGGCGAGCCCGTGCCCGGCGGCAGCCAGGAGCACACACACCGCGGCGAACACCGCGGCGCGCAGACTCCGAACCGCCCGGGAAGCGCTCATGGTGACGGATCCTCCCACGCGCCGCTGCCGCCGCAGCCGTCGATGGCGGTTTAGGGGGCAGCTCATATCTGGTTCATGGCTTGGTACGGCGGTGGCCCGTGGGGCGTTCAGACCGGGTGGGGAGACTCGTGCGGGCATTCGTTGATTTACCGGGACACGGGGCCGGTCCGGTTCCGCGGACACGGCGACCCCCGCGGCTCAACTCCCGCGCGGCAACGACCCGTTCGCCACGGCCGGTACGGCGGCGGGCTCCAGCCAGGGCGCCCCGCGACGCGTCCGACTCCGGTCGGGAGACCCGTGCGCGGTCGCACGGACATGCGCGGATACGGCGGCCCGGGCACGATTCACCTTCGCCCCGGCAGCAACCCGATCGCCGCGACCGCTACGGCGGCCAGCACCAGCCAGGGGACGGCCGCGGGCAGCCCCGTGTCGAGGAGTGTGCCGGTGGCCGCGCTGCCGAGGAGGACGATCAGGCCGGAGACGGAGGACAGGGCCCCGGTGTAGAGGCCGAGACGACCGGGTTCGGCGAGGTCCGGGACCCAGGCGCGGGCGACGGCGGCGATGAGCATCTGGCCGAGGGTGAGCAGAACGACGAACGCGGCGGCGGGCAACAGCCCTGCCGCGCCGGTGCGTTCGGCGGGCCGGGCCACGGCGACGGCCGCGAACCCTACGGCGATCAGCAACAGCCCCGCCGCCATGGACCGGCGCGGATCGAGCCGCTCCCCCGCCCAGCGGGTGACGGGCAACTGCGCGGTCACCACCAGCAGCGAGGACAGCGCGAACAACCAGGCCAGCGGCGCCTGCGAGCCCGCCGCGCGCTCCACCTCCTCGGGGAGGGCCAGATAGAGCTGGTTGTACGCGAGGAGATAGGCGCCGTAGGCACAACACAGCGCCAGGAAGGGCCGGTTGCGCACCAGGGCCCGTACGCCGCCCTTCTCCGTGACGCGCGCCCGCCCGGGAATGTGCTGCGGCAGCAGCCACGCGTGCCCGGCGAGAACGAGCACGAAGACGCCGGCCCCGGCCAGACATGCCACGCGGAAGTCCACCGCGAGCAGCAAAGCACCGAGCAACGGCCCGACGAAGGCGCCGGCTTGACCCGCGACGGTGAACAGCGCGAGCACCCGCACCCGGGATCCCCCGCCCGTCTCCTCCCACTCGACCGCCTGCCGCGCGACCTCCGACTCCACGGCCGGTGAGAACAGCGCGGCGGCGAACCCGATGAGCAGTACGGCCCCGACGACGGCCCAGGTCTCGCCGGCGTACCCGAGCCAGCCCAACCCGGCGATCCGCAGCACGCACCCCGCGAGCACCACGGGCCGTACGCCGTACCGGTCGGCGAGGGCTCCGCCGACCACGAACAGTCCCTGCTGGCTGAAGGTCCGCAGCCCCAGCACGAGCCCAACGAGCCAGCCCGCCATGCCGATTGCGTCCGTCAGGTGCGCGGCGAGGAACGGCAGCACGGCGAAGAAGCCGATGTTGAAGGCGAGTTGGGTCAGGATCAGCAGCCGGAGCAGCGGTGAGAGGCGGGTCCGCACGAGGGCCACGGTGGTCATCGGGCGGCCAACTCCCTTTGTACGGCGGCCCCCTGCATGCTTCCGGCGGCCGTGACCGCCAGGGCGCCGAGCAGGGCGAGGACGGTGGCGGGGGCGAGGACGGCCCAGGGGGCGCGTTCGGCGTAGGGCTGGTTCTCGGCGAGGAGCAGGCCCCACTCCGGGGAGGGCGGTTGCGCGCCGAGGCCGAGGAAGCCGAGCGAGGCGAGGGCGAGGGCGACACCGGGCAGGCGGAGCAGGGCGTGCCGGGTGACGGGTGGCAGGACGGCGGGCAGCAGTGCGTGGCGCAGGATGTACCAACGGTCCGCGCCCAGGCCCCGAGTGGCGGTCACGTGCAGGGTGGCGCGTTCCTGGACCAGCAGTGCGGAGGTGTGCGCCGCGAGCGGGGTCCAGGCGAGGGCGGCCACGGCGAGGGCGGGCGTCGCCGCTCCACTGCCCGCGACAGCGGTGACCAACAGCGCGGCGAGGACGGGCGGTACGGCGTTCACCGTGTCGACGAGCGGCCCGGACAGCCGGGGCGACAGCCCCAGCAGCACGCCGGTGCCGAGTGCGACGGCACTGATCGCGAGGGCGAGCAGCAGGGTGTCGACGGCACCGTGGGCGACCCGCGCGAGGAGGTCCCGGCCGAGCGCGTCGGTGCCGAACGGGTGTGCCCAGGTGGGGTGTTGGAGGCGCAGCCCGGTGTCGAGGGCGAGGGGATCGCGGGGCAGGCCGAGCGCGACGACGCCGAGGAGGAGGGCGCCGTGGACAAGGGGCAGGGTGCGTCGGGCAGTTGGGGTGCTGGGGCCGTGGAGGGAGGGGAGGGCGTCGGCGCGCAGTGCGGAGCCGATGAGGAGGCGTGCCGCGAGGCGGGTGAGTCCGGCGGCGACGGCGGCGAGCAGGAGAAGGGCGAGGGTGCCGGCCTGGAGAACGGGCAAGTCCTGGGCCAGGGCGGCCTGGAGGGTGGTGCGCCCGAGCCCGGGGATGTCGAAGATCTGCTCGACGGCGACGGCCCCACCGGTCAACCCGACGACGAACAACCCCATGTTGGGCAACAGCCCCGGCAGACACCGCCGCAGGGCCTGCCGCGCGATACGCCCCCCGGCCAACCCCCGCGCGGCAGCGGCCCGCACCCACGGCTCGCCGAACGCCCCCGGCAACAGATCATCGAGCAACCGCCCGAGCACGGCCCCGGCGGGCAACCCCAGCGCGAGCGCCGGCAACACCACCCAACGCGGCCCGTACCACCCCAGCGCGGGCAACCACCCGAGCTGCACCCCGACCACGGTGGCCAGCACCGACGCGGTAAGAAACTCGGGCAACGCGGCAAGCACGGCGGAGCCACTACCACCGACCCGCCCCGCAGGACGACCGATCCGCCGCCGGGTGCGGAACTCCGGCCGCGCCCCGGGGACCCTGGACCCGCTGCCGCAGAGGCGCCCCGGGGAACAACCGACCCATCGCCACGTACGGAACTCCGGCCGCGCCACAGGGACGACCGACCGGCCACTACCCGGCAACCCCGCGATACGACCCTCCCGCCACCGCGTGCGGAACTCCGGCAGCGTCGCAGGGGTGGTGGATCCGTTGCCGTCAGGCAGCCTTGCCCCGCGTCCGCCCCGGCGCCGCGCGAGGAACTCCGGCCGCGCCACAGGGACGGCGGACCCGCCACCGCCCAGCCGCCGTGCGAGGAACTCCCGCGGCACGCCCAGGAATCCGGAGCCGCCTCCACCCGACCGCCCCACCGCACGCGCACCCTGCCGCAACGTTCGCGCACACACCACCCCGGCCGTGACGACGGCCACCGCGGCCGCCGTGCCCATCAACAGCAGGGACGCGCCCAGGGCTTGGAGGACGCCGGGAGTGACCTCGGCGCCGGAGATCCATGACCGGCCGGCGTCGCCGTGCGGCAGACCGGCGAGCCACTGGCCGAGCAGGTGCAACGGGCCGTTGTCGAGGCCGAGTTGGGAGCGGACGGCGGCGAGGACCTCGGGGTCGGGGTCGCGTTCCGCCGAGCGTGCCTTGAGGACGGTGAGGGCCGGGTCGGTGCGCGAGAGCCAGGGCAGGAGACCCACGGCGCACACGAGGGCGGCCGCGAGGAAGGCGCGCCACAGGAGTGCGGCCATGCGGTGCGGCATGGGTCAGCGCCGGGTTCCGGGGCCGACGAGGGTGCGCTCGTACGGGTCGAGGAGGACGCCCTCGACGGAGGTACCGACGCCGGTGACGACCCGTTGGTGCACGAGCGGTACGACGGCGTCCGCGCCGAGGATCTCGGCCTCGGCCGTCGTCGCGGCGCTCTGCCGTGCGGAGGTGTCGGAGGTGCCCTCCGCCTTCGCGACGGCTTGGTCGACGTCCTTGTCGCACAGCAGGGCGAGGTTGTAGCCGCCGTCACAGGTGTAGTCACTGGCGAGCACGGCCACCGGATCGCCCGTGTCCACCAGGGTGTTGCGGGCGACGACGAACGCGTCGAACTTCCCGGCCAGCGCGTCGCTCTCGATCCGCGAGTACTCGCGCACCTCCAACTCGACCTTGAATCCCGCCTTTTCCAGCTGCTGCTTCAACACCTGCGCGACTTCCGGGAGTTCGGGCCGGTTGTCGTACGTCGCGAGGGTGATCGTCCGCCCGCCGGGCGCCGCGGCCTTCGCCCGCCCGACCGGTTGCTCGCGCTTGCCCGCGGCCCAGGTGACTGCGGGGCCGTAGATGCCCGTACCCGCGTCGGCGTGACCTTCGTAGACGCCCTTGGCGAGCGCTGAGGTGTCGACGGCCTCGCGGGCGGCGGCGCGGAGCTTCGGGTCCTTGAACAGGCCTGTTCTGGTGTTGAGTTGGAGGCTCGTGGTGCGGGTGGTGGCGGTCTCGCGGCGGGTGGCCGCGTCGAGGGTGGCGGCCTGGGCGACGGGTATCGCCTCGGCGAGGTCGACCTGCCCGGTGCGCAGCGCGTTGGTACGGGCGGTGCCGTCCGCGATGAACCGTGCGTCGATTCCGGAGGCCTGGGCGAGGCCGCCCCAGTAGTCGTCGAAGCGGTCGAGGGTGGCCGCCGTGGAGCCGGTGACCTTCGTCAGTTCGAAGGGACCGGTGGCGGTGCCGACCGGATCGACGCGGCCCTTCGATTCGTACGCCTTCGGGGAGAGAACGGCGAGGGCGGGTCCGGCCAGCCTCAACGGCAGTACGGGATCAGGGGAGTTGGTGGTGATGCGCAGGCGGTCGCCGCCCGCGGACTCGGCGGCGAGGGCGACACCGGAGAGCGCGGCGGGGGCCGGCTTCGCCTCGGCGGCACGGTCGAGGGCCGCGGCCACACGGGCCGGGGTGACCTCGGTACCGTCCTGGAAGGTGGCCTCGCGCAGGGTGAACAGCCAGCTGCGGTCACCCTCCCGCCGCCAGGACCGGGCGAGCGCGGGGGCGGCGGAACCGTTGGCGTCCAGCGAGGTCAGGCCTTCGGTGACACCGAGGCGGCTGAGGATGGTGGCGTCGGCGCCGTACGGGGAGAGGTTCTCGGTGGGCGGGAACGCGAGCGCCACCCGCAGCCGGGGCCCGGACGTCGCGCCCCCGGCGCTCTCCCCGGACTCGTCACCGGCGGAGGCGAAACAGCCGGTGAGCACCGGTGCGAGGGCAAGGACGAGGAGAAGCCGGGACCGTCGCATCGGTCCCGTACACGTACGCATTCGGCCACCTGTCCTCGTTCGTCTTGTACTCGTTCGTCGGAGTCGCATCGCGTCTATCGCTCCATCGCCAGTTCGAAGTGCACGATCCCCTGCCCGCCGCCCGGATCGTCGCGCTCGTCGTGCACGACCTTGCCGAGCGACCGCCAGAAGGCCTCGGCGCCGGGCACGGCGGGATCGGTGTGCAGATATACGGCGTGGTAGCCGCCGTCGGCCGCGGCGAACGCGAGGAGTTCGGCGACGAGGTGCCGGGCGAGGCCGCGACGGCGGTACGCGGGACGGACGTAGACGCGGCGCAGTTGCGCGGTCTCGCCGGAGGGGTAGCGCTCGGCGAGGCCGCGCGGGTTCGGCGGGTGGGCCGGGCCGCGGGAGTCGAGGGCGCCGGTCGCCACGATCGTGCCGTCGGCGGGGTCGAGCGCCACGAGGAGTGTGTGGCGGGCCGGGGCGAGATAGGCGGCGGCCGGGTCTATGACGTCGCCGTGCCAGCGGGGCACGTAACCGGTGTGGAAGTCGCGGTAGACGGTGTCGAGCATCACGGCACGCGCACCGTCGATATCGTCCGGGCCTGCCGCCCTGATGCAGTAGTCAAGCACTTGCACATCATATGCATTAAGACTCCCAGCCCTTGATCACCCTTGGATCACTCGTGATCCACTCGATTTGACAGCCTCGCGGCCACCCCCTAAAACCTAGCCACATGACATTCATTTTCAAAACCACGAAAGTGGCGGGCCGGTAGTGCGCGTCGCGTTCGTCGGCAAGGGCGGCAGCGGAAAGACCACGCTGTCGGCCCTCTTCGCCCGCCATCTGGCCGGCGCCGGCGCCCCCGTGCTCGCCATCGACGGCGACATCAACCAGCACCTGGCCGAGGCCCTGTCCCCCGGCACCGAACCGGTCAGCGCCCCGCCCCTGGCCGCCCACCTGGCCGAGCTGAAGGACTTCCTGCGCGGCACCAACCCACGCATCGCCTCCCCCGAGGCCATGATCAAGACCACACCCCCGGGACGCGGCTCACGTCTGCTGCGCCTCCTCGGCGACGACGAGGTGCACGCCCGCCATGTGGTCCGGGCGGGTGACGTACCGCTGATGGTGACGGGCGAGTTCGAGGAGAGCGACCTGGGGGTGGCCTGCTACCACTCCAAACTCGGCGCGGTGGAGCTGTACTTGAACCATCTCGTCGACGGCCCCGGCGAATACGCCGTCGTCGACATGACGGCGGGCGCCGACGCCTTCGCCTCCGGCCTGTTCACCCGCTTCGACCTGACGTTCCTGGTGGCCGAACCCACCCGCAAGGGCGTCTCCGTGTACCGCCAGTACCGCGACCACGCCCGGGAGTTCGGCATCCGCCTCGCCGTGATCGGCAACAAGGTCACCGACGAGGACGACCTGCTCTTCCTCAAGGAGGAGGTGGGGGACGACCTCCTCACCCACCTGGTCCACTCCCCTTGGGTACGCGCAGCCGAACAGGGCCACGGTCAGGGCGACTTGAACGCCATGGAGCCGCACAACCGCCACGCTCTGAACATCCTCCGCGAGGCCGTCGACGCCCACCCCAGGGACTGGCCGACCCTGCACCGCCACGCCGTCGAGTTCCACCTCCGCAACGCCCACGCGTGGGCGGACAGGGCAACGGGCCTGGACCTCGCGGCGCAGGTGGACCCGGAGTACGTACCGGGCCCGACGCCACAGTTCTGATCACCACCTGCTCACTGTTCGCCAACAACCAGACAGGACACCCCTTTTCATGTCTCTCGACGTCTCCCCGAAGCTCCTCGCCGAAGCCGAGCACGGTGACATCCGCGAGGCGGACTTCGTGGACACGGTCCGCACGTCCCTGCCGTACGCCTACGACCTCATCGCCGGCCTCGCCACCGAACTCCGCGACGGCACAGCCGAGTTCACCGACAACCAGACCCCGCCCCCGTCCGAACAGGAACGCGGCCAGCTGCTGCGGGCGCTGGCCAGCGACGCGATCCGGGGCAGCCTGGAGCGCCACTTCGGCGTGGCCCTGGCCTTCCAGAACTGCCATCGGGTGGCGGCGTTCCGGCCGGGTGCACCGGGCGGGGAGACGTACGCGCGGTTCACGTCGGCGCGGTCCCAAGTACTGAACCAGTCACCGGAGTTCAGGGACTGCTGACGGGCGGCGAACGGGCCGGTCCGGTTCCGCGCTCCGGGCCGGCCCTGCTGTCACCTCTTCTGTTCGACCCGCACCCAGTCCACCTCCGCCTGCACTCCCCCGGCCGCGACCTTGTCCACGCTCGACTGCGGAAGCCCCCAGTACGGCGTGGTCACCTGGTTCCAGCCGGCCGGGTACGCGCCGCCCAGCGCGAGGTTGAGGATGACGTACTGGTTGTGGTCGAAGACCCATGCGCCTCGGGTCGATTCGAGCTTGTTGCGGGTGGTCTCCTGGACGAGGGCGTCGTCGACGTAGAAGCGCATCGCGGTCGGCGTCCATTCGACGGCGTACGTGTGCCACTGGTCGGCCGTGCCGCCGTTCGGGTACGTCTGGCGGGCGCCGATGTTGCCGTCGGCGGAGTAGCCGGGGCCGTGGAGCGCGCTGCTCGTCCAGGTCGGGTAGCCGATGTTCTCCATGATGTCGGTCTCGCCCGAGGCCGGCCAGGACACGGACGGGTCGTCGACGTTGCTGCCGAGCAGCCAGAAGGCGGGCCAGTATCCGTCGCCGACCGGCAACTTCATGCGGGCGCTGACCTTGCCGTAGCTGAAGTCGAACTTGGTGTGGGTGTCGATGCGGCCCGAGGTGAAGTCGTAGGTGCCGCCGCCCGCTGGGGTGCAGCCCTTGCAGTACTTCGCCGCGAGGATCAACTCGCCGTTCTGTGTACGGACGTTGTCCGTCGAGTCGACGTACGCCTGGGACTCGCCGTTGACCGGGCCCATCTCCGTGCCCGTCCTGACCACCCGCCACTTGGAGCGGTCCAGGGCCGCCGACGTGAAGTCGTCGAAGAACGTCGTCTGGTACGTGCCCGACTGGTCGCCGGGGAGGGCGGGGTAGGCCGCCGCCGCGTTGCCGCCGGTGCCCCAGACCTGGAACTCGTAGAGGGAGTAGCCGAATTGGGCCGTGTAGGGGGCCGGGTTGTAGAAGGAGCGGCGTTCCTTGCCGAGCATGCGGACGTAGCGGCCGGTGACCGGCTGGGGCAGGGTGACCGTGTCGTGACGGCCCGTCGCGTCGGCGGGGGCCTGGACGTTCGCCCGGCGGGCGGCGATGTCGGCGGCCGACGGTTCGTAGACCGTGCGCCAGGTGGTGTTGTCGTCCGAGACCTGGACCAGGTAGTCGACGGCGTAGGCGGATTCCCAGTAGAAGTCGACCGTGCCGATCGTCGAGGTGGCGCCGAGGTCCACCGAGACCCAGCGGTCGGCGTTCCAGTCACTGGACCAGCGGGACGCGTCGTCCTTGAGGTTGGCGGGCCAGCCGCCGTCGGTGACGTACGCCGGTGAATTGCCGTTGTGCTGGTAGTAGTTGGAGTACGCCGGGTGGTTCAGGGCGAGATTGGTGCGGGTTGTGGACGCGGGGGCCGGTTCGCCGCCGTAGACCTTGAAGGAGTACAGCGAGTAGCCGTAGGGCGTGGCGCGTTCGAGGCCGCGCAGGCGGACGTAACGGCCCGTCACCTCCTGGGGGTACGTGCTCGTGGTGACCGAACCGCCGGTGCCGGCCGTCTCGGTGTAGAACGGCGTCCAGTCGGTGCCGTTCTTCGAGACCTCCAGGACGTATCTCTTGCCGTAGGCCGCCTCCCAGTCGAGGGTGACGCGGTCGATGCGGAGGGTGGTGCCGAGGTCGAGGCGGATCCAGGCGTCGTCGGCGAAGTTGCTGGACCAGCGGGTCGCGCCGTCGCCGTCGAAGGCGAGGCCGGGGGCGGTGCCGGCGTTCTCGCTGCCGGAGGCGGTGACGCCGGCCGGGTTCACGGCGTAGGCGGCGGCCGCGCGGTCGGTGTCCCAGGTCGCGGCGGCCGCGGCCTGCGGGGCGGGGGCCGCGAGGGCCGGGGTGGCGGAGAGCAGGGCCAGCGCGGTGAGCGCGGTGAGCAGGGTGCGTGCGGGCATGCGGGTCTCCTTGAGGGGCGGATCTCCTTCTGGGGGCGATCTTGCTGACGTGCTCATGACATACATGGGGACGATGGGGAGGGTGGTGCCCCGGTGGGTGCGGGCTCCCCCGCCCGCGCCCACCGGGGCGGCCTTGCTCAGGCCGCGCGCCGGGCCCGGCTGCGGTGGTCGCGGATGATGTCCGCGTACCGGCGGCCGGAGCCCTTGATCGTGCGGACCTGGGTCTCGTAGTCCACGTGGACCAGTCCGAACCGCTTGTCGTAGCCGTACGCCCACTCGAAGTTGTCGAGCAGCGACCAGGCGAAGTAGCCCGCCAGCGGGGCGCCCTTGCGGGCGGCCGAGGCGCAGGCGGCGAGGTGCTGGACCAGGTAGTCCTGGCGTTCCGGGTCGTCGACGGTGCCGTCGGGGCGTACGACGTCGGGGAACGAGGAGCCGTTCTCGGTGACGTAGATCCTGTGGGGGGCGTACTCCTCGGTGAGGCGGAGCAGCAGGGTCTCGATGCCGGACGCGTCGATCTCCCAGTCCATGCCGGTGCGCGGGACGCCGAGGCGGCGCACGGCGCGCGTGTAGGGAGCGGGGCCGGTGGGGTCGTCGGCGACGGTCGCCGGGAAGTAGTAGTTCAGGCCGAGCCAGTCCAGGGGTGCCGCGATGGTCGCCAAGTCGCCCGGCTGTTCCGGGAGTTCGACGCCGTACGTCTCGACCATGTCGGCCGGGAAGCCGCGGCCGTGGACCGGGTCGAGCCACCAGCGGTTGACGTGGCCGTCCTGCCGGCGGGCGGCCTGGACGTCCTCGTCGCGGTCGCTGGCGGGATACACGGTGGAGAGGTTGTTGACGATGCCGACCTGTGCGGACGGGACGGCGGCGCGGATCGCCTGGGCGGCGAGGCCGTGGCCGAGCAGCAGGTGGTAGGAGGCGCGGACGGCGGCGGTCAGGTCGGTCCAGCCCGGCGCCATCTTGCCTTCGAGGTGGCCGATCCAGGCCGAGCAGGAGGGCTCGTTGAGGGTCGTCCAGTGGGTGACGCGGTCGCCGAGGCGTTCGGCCATGACCGAGGCGTACGCGGCGAAGTGCTCGGCGGTCGCGCGCTCGGGCCAGCCGCCGCGGTCCTGGAGCGCCTGGGGCAGGTCCCAGTGGTAGAGGGTGACGGAGGGGGTGATGCCCGCCTCCAGGAGTCCGTCCACCAACTCGTCGTAGAACGCGAGGCCCTTGGGGTTCACCGGGCCGTCGCCGCCGGGGACCACCCGGGGCCAGGCGATCGACAACCGGTAGGCGTTGGCGCCGAGTTGGCGCATCAGGCCGATGTCCTCGCGCCAGCGGTGGTAGTGGTCGCAGGCGACGTCGCCGTTGTCGTTGTTCGCGATCTTTCCGGGAGTGTGCGAGAAGGTGTCCCAGATCGACGGCGAACGCCCGTCCTCGGCGACGGCGCCCTCGATCTGGTACGCCGCTGTGGCCGTGCCCCACAGGAAGTCGTGCGGGAGTGCGGCGAAGTCGATGGTCACTGAAGTTCCTTCACAGTCAGCCGATTTGGTCGGGTCGGTCACTTGACGGCGCCCGCCGTCAGCCCGGCGACGAGATAGCGCTGCAGCAGCAGGAAGCCGGCGACCACGGGCACGCTGACGACCAGCGAGGCGGCCATGATCTGGTTCCAGTACACGTCGTTGAGCGTGGAGTAGCCCTGGAGTCCGACGGCCAGCGTGCGGGTCGAGTCATTGGTCATGACGGAGGCGAAGAGGACCTCTCCCCACGCGGTCATGAAGGCGTAGACGGCGACCGCGACGATGCCGGGGATCGCGGCCGGTACGACGACCCGCAGCAGCGCGCCGAGCGGACCGCAGCCGTCGACCAGCGCGGCCTCGTCCAGGTCCTTCGGCACGGAGTCGAAGTAGCCGATCAGCATCCAGATGGAGAAGGGGAGCGAGAAGGTGAGATACGTCAGGATCAGGCCGCCGCGCGAGCCGAACAGGGCGATGCCCGTGGCGTTGCCGATGTTGACGTAGAGGAGGAACAGCGGGAGGAGGAAGAGGATGCCGGGGAACATCTGGGTGGACAGGACGGTGACCGTGAAGACGCGCTTGCCTCGGAACTCGTAGCGGCTGACGGCGTACGCGGCGAAGACCGCGATCACCACCGAGCAGACCGTCGCGGCGACGGACACGATCAGCGAGTTCATGAAGTACTTCGCGAGCGGGACCGTCGACCAGATGTCGATGTACGGGCGGATCGTCAGACCGCTCGGCAGCCAGCGGAACTTGCCCGTGACGTCCGAGAGGGGTTTGAGGGAGCTGGAGAGCATGACGTACACCGGCACCAGGACGAAGCCGGCGAGCAGGGTGAGGAAGATCCGCCGCGACCAGATGAAGGAGCGGGGCGGGGCCATCGGCGACGCGCTAGACATCGGCCGACCTCCGTCCACGTGAGGTGAGCACCAGGTACACGCCGGTGACGACGAGCAGGAACAGGAGCAGCAGGACCGACATCGCGGAGCCCGTGCCGAAGTTCCAGGTGACGAACGAGGCTTGGTAGATGTGCACCGAGATGAGGTCCGCGGCCTCGGGGGCCGACCTGCCGAACAGGACGTACGGCGTGTTGAAGTCGTTGAACGTCCACAGGAACAGCACCAGGACCAGCACCTGGTTGACGGGGCGCAGCGACGGCAGGGTGATGCGGCGGATCTGCTGCAACCGGCCGGCGCCGTCGATCGACGCCGCCTCGTACAGCTCCTTGGGGATGTTCTGCAGGCCGGCCATGACGATGAGGAAGGCGAACGGCCAGCCCTTCCACACGTGCACGATCAGCAGGGCGTAGAAGCTGTTGTCGCCGATCAGCCAGAACGACGGCTTGCTCGTGATGTGCAGCTGGTCGTGCAGGACGTGGTTCACCAGGCCGTTGTCGTGCTGGAACATGAACACCCAGGTGATGACGGCCGCGTAGACCGGCAGCGCGTACGGGATCAGGAAGAGCGCTCTCAGCAGACCCCGGCCGCGGAAGTTGTCCTGCATGTAGATCGCGGCGACCGTGCCGATCAGCCAGCAGAAGCAGACGGACAGCAGGGTGAAGACGACGGTGACGAAGAAGGAGTGGAGGAGCGACTTGCCCACGGGGGCGCTGAAGTCCACCGAGACCTTGTAGTTGCCGAAGCCTGACCAGGGCGCGGTGCCCCAGTCGCGGATGTAGAACTGGGTGAGCTCCTTGAAGCTCATGACGATGCCGATGACCATCGGCACCAGGTGGACCAGGAGTTCGAGGATCAGGGCGGGCAGGAGCAGCAGATACGGCAGTCCGATGCGGCGGATCCGGTCGGTACGGCGGCGGCGCGGGCCGGGGGCCGGCGTGGCGGAAGGATCCTTCCCCACGGCGGCCTCCGGGGTGACAGTGCTCGTCACAGTCGCACTCACTTCGCCGGCATCTGCTGCTGAGCCTTTTCGAGCTCCGCCTTGACGGACGCGGTCGTGACCGCGCGTCCCGCGGCGGCGTCGGCGAACAGGTCCTTGACGGCGGTGCCGACCGCCGTCTCGAACTGCGACTCGTCGGCGACCTGCGGCAGCGCGGCGGCACTCTTGGCGAGGGTGTCCTTGAGGACGGCGTTCGCGGGGGTGTTGAACGCGGTGTCCTCCTGCGCGGTCTTCACCGGCGGGATGGTGCTGTACTCCGTGTTGAGGATCTTCTGCTCGGCGTCGCTCGTCATGAACTTCACGAACTTGGTGGCACCGTCGAGGTTGTCGGTGTTCTTGAAGATCGACAGGTTGATGCCGGCCACCATGGAGTTCATCTGCGCGCCCGTGCCCGGGGTGCCGGACTGCACGGGGACCGGGGCGATGCCGTATGAACTGTCGCTCATCCCCTGGGACTTGAGGTTGGAGGACGCCGACTGCCAGAGCAGCATCGCGGTCTTGCCCTTGGCGAAGTCGCTGACGGACTGGTTCTGCGCGTACTCGGCGTTGCCGACCGGGATGACCTTGTCCTTGGCCATCAGGTCGACGTACTGCTTGACCGCGGCCACCACACCGTCGTTGGTGAAGTCGGCCTTGCCGTCGGCGGTGAAGAAGTCGGCGCCGTGCTGCTTGGCGAAGACGAAGGCGTGGTGGATGTTCTCGGAGACGTTGGCGCCCTCGGCACCGAGCGCCTGCTTGCCCTTCGCCTCTATCTTCTTTCCGTCGGCCACCAACTCGGCCCAGGTGGCGGGCGGCTGGGAGATGCCCGCGTCGGCGAAGATCTGCTTGTTGTAGTAGAGCGCGTACGCCATCGAGTACAGCGGGACGGCCGCCGGGTCCTTGCCCGTGGCGCCGGTCGAGCCGAGCGCGGAGTCGACGAAGCGGTCCTTGCCGCCGATCTTCGCGAAGTTGGCCGCGTTCCACGGGAGGAAGGCGCCGGTGGCCTGCAGGGAGGCGCTCCAGGTGTTGCCGATGTTCAGGACGTCGGGGCCCTGGCCGGAAGTCGTCGCGGTGAGGATGCGGTTGAGCAGGTCGGACCAGGGCACGACCTCCAGCTTCACCGTGATGCCGGTCTGCTTCTTGAACTTGTCGAGTTCGGGCTGGAGGACCTTCTTGTCGATCGCGATGCTGGCGCCCTGGTTGGAGGCCCAGTAGGTGAGCGTCTTGGGCGAGTCGTTGGATCCCCCACCCGTGGAACCGCCTCCGCAGGCCGTGGCCGCTAGGGCGAGTGACATGGTGACGGCGCCTACGGCCGCGGCTCGGATGCTGCGCATACTCCGGGTGTCCCTTCAGGGAATGCACTCACGACTTAATTTAGGACGTGAGTTAAACCTCGGAAGCCAGAGGCGTCAAGAGTTTGGACGCCACTCGTCGAACTCGGTCGTACCTCTTGACGGCCGCGTTCACGGACCTGAAGCATTCCCCCGCGAGAGAGCGCTCCCAACCCCACCGGCGTTCATTTCATGAACAAGGAGAGCCGCGACATGTCCTCAGTTCCACGCAGAACCGTTCTCGGTGCGGCCGCAGCCGTGTCCGCGCTGGCCGCCCTGCCGACGCCCGCGTCCGCCGCCCCCACAACTCCCGCCGCGAACAAGCCACTTGCCACCCTGCCGGGCGGAGGCGATCTCGGCCCCAACGTCATCGTCTTCGACCCGTCCACCGCCGGCATCCAGGCGAAGCTGGACCAGATCTTCGCCCAGCAGGAGACGGCCCAGTTCGGCACCGGCCGCTATCAACTGCTGTTCAAGCCGGGCACGTACAGCGGGCTCAACGCCCAACTCGGCTTCTACACCTCGATCTCGGGCCTCGGCCTCTCCCCCGACGACACCACGATCAACGGTGACATCACGGTCGACGCCGGCTGGTTCAACGGCAACGCCACGCAGAACTTCTGGCGTTCGGCGGAGAACCTCGCGCTCGTGCCCGTCAGCGGGACCAACAGGTGGGCCGTGGCTCAGGCGGCCCCCTTCCGCCGGATGCATGTGCGCGGCAGCCTCAACCTCTCGCCCAACGGCTACGGTTGGGCCAGCGGCGGCTACATCGCCGACAGCCGGATCGACGGCCAGGTCCAGCCGTACTCGCAGCAGCAGTGGTACACCCGGGACAGCGTGATCGGCAGCTGGCTCAACGGCGTCTGGAACATGGTGTTCTCAGGCGTCCAGGGTGCTCCGGCGCAGGGCTTCCCGAACCCGGTGTACACCACCCTCGCCACGACACCGGTCTCCCGCGAGAAGCCCTTCCTGTACCTGAACGGCACCGAGTACCGCGTCTTCCTCCCCGAGAAGCGCACCAACGCGAGCGGCGTGACCTGGGGCAACGGCACACCGCGCGGCACCTCGCTGTCCCTGTCCCAGTTCTACGTCGCGAAGCCGGGCGTCACGGCGGCCACCCTCAACCAGGCGCTCACCCAGGGACTTCACCTCCTGCTGACCCCGGGCATCTACCACCTCGACCAGCCGATCCAGGTGAACCGCGCCAACACCGTTGTCCTGGGCCTGGGTTACGCGACTCTCGTCCCCGACAACGGAGTCACGGCCCTCAAGACCGCCGACGTCGACGGCGTACGGCTTGCCGGGTTCCTGATCGACGCGGGCACGGTCAACTCCAACACCCTGCTGGAAGTCGGCCCCGCGGGCACGACGACGGACCACTCCGCCAACCCGACCACCGTGCAGGACGTGTTCGTCCGCATCGGCGGCGCGGGCGCGGGCAAGGCCACCACCAGCATGGTCATCAACAACCGCCACACCATCGTCGACCACACCTGGCTCTGGCGCGCCGACCACGGCACGGGCATCGGCTGGGACACCAACCGGGCCGACTACGGCCTCGTCGTGGGCGGCGCCGACGTGCTGGCCACCGGTCTGTTCGTGGAGCACTTCAACAAGTACGACGTGCAGTGGAACGGCGAGCGCGGCCGCACGATCTTCTTCCAGAACGAGAAGGCGTACGACGCCCCGAACCAGGCCGCGATCCAGAACGGGTCGATCAAGGGCTACGCCGCGTACAAGGTCGCCGACAACGTGACCGTGCACGAGGGCTGGGGTCTCGGCAGTTACTGCTACTACAACGTCGCCCCTACGATCGTGCAGCACAACGGCTTCGCCGCCCCGAACCGCTCGGGCGTGAAGTTCCACGATTTGCTCGTCGTCTCGCTCGGCGGCCAGGGCCAGTACGAACACGTCATCAACGAGACGGGCCCGGCGACTTCGGGCACGTCGACCGTACCGTCCACGGTGGTCTCGTACCCCTGAGATCCCCGGAGTCCCTGAGTACGTGGAGTCCCTGAGTACGTGGCGGGTGCGGGCCGAAGCTCCCCCTTCGGTCCGCACCCCCCACCGTCACCGGACGGTCACCCCACCCGGCGCCGGTGCGTACCCCGTCGGCCGGGCGGTGAACGTCCCCCGGCCCTGTGTCCGGCTGCGCAACCGCGTCGCGTAGCCGAAGAGTTCGGCCAGGGGCACGGTCGCCGTGACGATCGCCGAACCCGTGCGGGTCGTCGAGCCGGTGACGCGGCCGCGCCGTGCGGCCAGGTCGCCGAGCACTCCGCCGACCGCGTCCTCGGGCACGGTGACGGTGACCTCGACGACCGGTTCGAGGAGGACCGTCGTGCAGGCGCGCAGGGCTTCCCGCAGGCCGAGGCGGCCGGCCGTGCGGAACGCCGTTTCCGAGGAGTCCTTCACATGGGTCGCCCCGTCGGTCAGCGTCACGCGCAGCCCGGTCACCGGGAACCCGCCGATCGGCCCCTCGGTGAGGGCGTCACGGCAGCCGGCCTCCACCGAGCGGACGTACTCCTGCGGCACGCGCCCGCCGACGACCGCCGAACGGAACGCGAAGCCGAGGCCCTCCATCGGCTCGACGTCGAGCACGACATGCGCGAACTGCCCTGATCCGCCGTCCTGTTTGACGTGCCGGAAGACCAGTCCTGACACCCCGCGCACGACCGTCTCCCGGTAGGCGACCCTCGGGCGGCCGACGTTGACGTCCACGCCGGTGGCCCGGCGGATCTTCTCCACCGCGACCTCCAGGTGCAGTTCGCCCATGCCGGACAGGACCGTCTGGCCGGTCTCGTCGTCGGTCCGGACGACCAACGACGGGTCCTCCTCGGCCAGTCGGGCCAGAGCCGATGCCAGTCGGCCGGTGTCGGTGCTCCTGCGGGCCTCGACCGCCACGGAGACCACCGGGTCGGCGACCGCGGGCGGTTCGAGGACGAGCGGGGCGTCCGGTGCGCACAGGGTCGAGCCGGCGCGGGCGGACTTCAGTCCGGCCACGGCGACGATGTCCCCGGCGACCGCCCGCTCCAGCCGTTCGTGCCGGTCGGCCTGCACCCGCAGGATGCGCCCGATCCGCTCGGTGCGCCGCGCGCCCGGGTCCCACACCGTGTCTCCCTTCTCGATCGTGCCCGAATAGATCCGCAGGTACGTCAGCCGCCCGGTGCCGGTCGCACTCACCTTGAACGCCAGTGCGGAGAGCGGCAGTCGAGGATCGGCCGCCCGCTCCTGCTCGCCGCCGTCGTACGTCCCCCGTACCGCCGGCACGTCCAACGGCGAGGGCAGATACGCCACTACGGCGTCCAGCAGCGGTTCGATGCCGCGGTTGCGGTAGGCCGAGCCGCACAGCACGACCACACCGTCGCCGGTGCGGGTGAGGTCGCGCAGGGCGGCGCTCAACGTCTCGGCGGACAGGGTCGATCCGTCGTAGAACTCCTCCAGCGCACCCGGGTGCAGCTCCGCCACCGCCTCCTCCAGCAGTCGTCTGCGTCGCCGCGCCTCCTCCAACAGGCCTTCCGGGACCGGGAGTTCCCGCACCGTGTCGCTGCCGTCGGCCCACACCAGGGCCCGTAGCCGCAGCAGATCGACGACGCCGGTGAACCCGTCCTCCGTGCCGATCGGCAACTGCACCACCAGCGGCGCCGGGTGGAGCCGTTCGCGGATCGAGGCGACGGCCGTGTCGAGGTCGGCGCCCGCGCGGTCCAGCTTGTTGACGAAGGCGATCCGCGGCACGCCGTACCGGTCGGCCTGGCGCCACACCGACTCGCTCTGCGGCTCCACGCCCGCGACGGCGTCGAACACCGCGATCGCGCCGTCGAGGACGCGCAGCGAACGCTCCACCTCGTCGGCGAAGTCGACATGGCCCGGGGTGTCGATCAGGTTGACGCGGTGACCGTCCCAGGCGCAGGTGACGGCCGCGGCGAAGATGGTGATCCCACGGTCGCGCTCCTGGGGGTCGAAGTCGGTGACGGTCGTGCCGTCGTGGACCTCACCGCGCTTGTGCGTGGTGCCGGTGAGGTAGAGGAACCGCTCGGTGACGGTGGTCTTGCCGGCGTCGACGTGGGCGAGGATGCCCAGGTTGCGGACGGCGGAGAGCGGGGTGGTGAGAGGGCGTTCGGTGCGCACGGCCCGTGGCCTTTCGAAAGTGATTCCGTGCAGGGCGGCGCGATTCCCGTGCGGGAGGGGGCAGTTGACGGAGCGTCAGATGGTCGTCACGTCACGGGCATCCGGTACCGGCCGCGCAGCGGGTACCGGGCGGCCGGAGACACGAGGATCACCTCGTACCGGGAGCGGGGAACGACGACAGCGGTGCGGTGACACACGGCCGGGCTCCCCTCACTCGTCGACGGATGTGGCGAGTGTAGGGGAGCCCGGGGTGTGGAGCACGGGATTTATCAGGTGCAGGTGGGGACGCCGTCCAGCCAGGCCGGGCCCTGGATGTAGATGTTGGTCACCCAGGCCTTGTAGTCGGGCAGGTAGGACCAGGCGTCGTTGGTGTAGCCGTCCGAGGTGACGACCTCGGCGTGCTTCTGGCATTCGACGCGGATGCTGGTCGGGCCCGGGAAGGCGTAGACGCGGGTGGCACTGACGGAAGGTGCCGTCTTCGTCCAGACGCCCTCGCCCCAGGTCTGGAAGACATGCCCGTTCACCGCACCGGTGTTGACGCGGACAGCCCCGAAGTAGTCGCCGCCCAGGCGCACGTCACTGACCATCAGATGCGTGCCGGACTGCCTGGCCTCGACCATCTTGCCCGCGCCGAGGTAGATCGCGATGTGGTGCAGGTCCGCGGAGTCGCCGTAGGCGAGCAGGTCGCCGGGGAGCAGCGGGGCCAGGCCCTGGGCGGCGGTGAAGCGGGCGGCGGCACGGGTGGTGTAGTACTGCCGGCTCGCGTCGCCGTTGAGAATGTCGGAGCCGGCGGCCTGCGCGTAGGCGTAGCGGACGAGGCCCGAGCAGTCGAAGCCGAGCCGCTCGGGGTCTTGGTTGCTGGCCGGGTCGGTGGGGTCGACCTGGCCGTAGGTGGCGCCGGGCCGCGCGCCGTGGCCGCCGCCCCACGTGTACCAGGTGCCCGCGTCGACCTGGGCGCAGGCCGCGGCGATCGCGCTCTGTGCGGCGGCCGAGCCGCCGGGTGCGAGCACACCGCAGCCGCTGGCCGCCGGTGCGGCCGGGTCGGCGACGGCCGCTGGTGCCCAGAGGATGAGGGCGAGTAACCCGATGAGTGTGCCGATGATTCCGGTCCGCCGGAGCATGCCGGGACCCCCGTTTCCTGTGGTCCGTAACTGGTCGTGCACCAGCCTGCCGAGCCCGGCCCGGCCGGTCGAGGACCCGGCGTCACCCCACCCCGAAGGGCAACGGGAAACCCTTGGGAAACCCCCTCCCGCCAGGGGCACTTCGCCCTCCGCGCTCAGGGCTTCGCACACGCGGGGGTGAACGACACGGGCAGTCCCGGCATCAGCGTCCTGCGCTCCTCGGGGCCGATCGCCTTGCGCAGACGGCAGATTCGGGTGAGCCGGGCGCCGAGGTCCAGGTCCCACAGGCGGACGGTCCCGTCGTTGCTGCTGCTCGCGAGGGTCCGCCCGTCGGGCGCGAACGCGACGCCCCACACCGCGTTGGTGTGCCCGGTGAGCGTGGCCCACGGCCGCCGCCCGGACACGTCCCAGAGCCGTACCGTACGGTCGCTGCCGCTGCTCGCGAGGAGGTGGCCGTCCGGCGAGAAGGCGAGGCCGCGCACGGATCCGGTGTGGCCGGTGAGGGAGGCCTCGAAGCGGCGGTGGCGGACGTCCCACAGGCGGACGGTGCCGTCGTTGCTGCTGCTCGCGAGGGTCCGGCCGTCGGGGCTGAAGGCCACGCCCCTCACCGCGCCGGTGTGGCCGGTGAGGGTGGCGAGCGGGCGGTGGGTCGCCGTGTCCCAGAGGCGGACGGTCAGGTCGTCGCCCGCGCTGGCGAGGGTGCGGCCGTCGGGGCTGTACGTGACATCGTTGGCGGAGTCCGAGTGGCCGTTGAGAACGGCGAGTTGGCGGTGGCCCTGGACGTCCCACACGCGGACCGTGCGGTCGGCGCCCGCGGAGGCGAAGGTGCGGCCGTCGGGCGCGAACGCGACGGAGAAGACGTCCCCGGTGTGGCCGGTGAGGGTCGCGAGCGCGCGGTGCGAGCGGACGTCCCACAGCCGGATCGTGCCGTCGGAGCCCGCCGAGGCGAGGGTGCGGCCGTCCGGGGAGAACGCGACCGAGAACACGCTCTCGCGGTGGCCCGTGAACGTTGTCACGACCCGGCGTTGGGCCACGTCCCACAGGCGGACGGTGTGGTCCGCGTCGGCGGTCGCGAGGAGTTTGCCGTCCGGGCTGTACGCGGCCTGCGAGACCTCGGTGAACGGGCGGGCGGTCAGCACCGGGCCGCGCAGGTCCCACAGCACCACCGACTGGTCGAAGCCGCCGGTGGCGAGGGTCGTTCCGGTGGAGTTCACGGCGACGGACATCACGTAGTCGGTGTGCCCGGCGAGGACCGCGGCCGGCCGTCCGGTGCGCACGTCCCACAGGCGGGTCGTGCCGTCGCCGCCCGCGCTGACGACCGTGCTGCCGTCAGGGGTGTAGGCGACGGCGTTGACGTCGTCGCTGTGCCCGGTGAGCGTGGCCGTGGCCCGGTGCGAGGCCACGTCCCACAGGCGTACGGTCCGGTCGACGCCCCCGGAGGCCACGCTCCGCCCGTCCGGCGCGAACGCCACCCCGAGCACCTCGTCGGTGTGCCCCTTGAGCACGGCGAGTGGGCGGCCCCGGTCGGTGTCCCAGAGCCGTACGGTCCGGTCGGAACCGCCCGAGGCGAGGGTCCGCCCGTCCGAGGCGTAGGCCAGCGTGTTGACCCGCCCGGTGTGCCCGGCGAGCCGCACCACGGGCGGGTTGTCGCTGCCGATGTCCCACAGTTGGACCGTTCCATCCTCGCCGGCGATCGCGAGGGTACGGCCGCGGGGGTCGAAGGCGAGGGCGCGGGCGCCGGTGGTGCTCGCGGGCAGCAGGGCCCGCACCCGGTGGTCGGCGGTGCCCCAGATCCGTACCGGCCCGTCGCTGGACGTCGCCGCGAGGGTGGTCCCGTCGGGGCTGAAGCCGACCGAGCGGACCCGTCCGGGAAGGGTGAGCGTGGCGGTCGTACGGTGATCGGTGGTGCGGCGCAGTTGGACTGTGCCGTACGAGCCGGCCGTCGCGAGGAGTCTGCCGTCGGGGGCGAAGGCGACCGCGTTGACCGGGCCGTGGTGGCCGACGAGGCGGGCGGAGAAGGCCTGGGCCTGGGTGCTGAGCAGGGCGCCCCGGGCCTCGGGGGTGCGGTCGGCGCGGTAGGCCTCCTCGGCGAGCAGCATCGAGGCCTCGGGCTGGCTGCCGGCCAGGGAGGTGGACTGCACGGCGAGGGCCTGGGAGCGGGCGACGCGTTCCTGGTCCAGGGCACTGGCGCGCTGCTGGTAGGCGAGGCCGCCGGCGGTCACAGCGAGGCAGAGGAGGACGGCGAGGGTCGCGAACAGGGCCTGGCGGAACCGGATCTGACGTCTCGCCAGATGCCGGCGGGTGTCCTCCTCCGCCTGGCCGGCCTTGAGGAAGGCCTCTTCGCGGAGGCCGAGGCGGGTGCGGCCGTCGAGTTCGTCGGCCCAGGCGCGGACCGTGTCGAGGCGGGTGCCGCGGTAGAGGGCGGACGGGTCGCGGTCCTCGCGCTCCCATTCGGCGGCTGCGTGGGCGAGTTGCTGGTGGATGAGGAGTCCGGCCCGGTCGGCGTGGATCCAGTCGCGCAGCCGGGGCCAGGCGTGCAGCAGGGCCTCGTGGGTGATCTCGACGGTGTCGCGGTCCACGGTGATCAGCCGGGCCCGGACGAAGACGTCGAGGGCGGCCGAGGCGGCGTCCGCGTCGGCGAGTTGTTCCATCAGGGCACTGCGGCCGGCGCGGCGTCGGGTCGCGGCGGTCCCCTCGTCGGAGACGTGGACGAGGCGGGACAGGACGCGCCGGATGGTCTTCTGCTCGGCCGGGTACAGCTGGGCGAACACGGTCTCGGCGGTGCGGGCGATGGCGCCCTGGATGCCGCCGGTGCGCTCGTATCCGGCCACGGTGAGGGTGGTGTCCTCGCGCTGCTGCCAGGTGGCGAGGAGGGCGTGGGAGACGAGGGGCAGGGCGCCGGACGGGGTGTCGTCGGGGGCGGTGGCGCGGTGCGCGGTGCCCGGTTCGTCGCGCAGGCCGGCGTCGCGCAGGAGGAGGGGGACCAGGCCTGGTTCGAGGGTGACGCCCGCGAGTTCGGCGGGGCGGGTGATGGATTCCCGCAGTTCCGCCACGGACATGGGGAGCAGGACGAACAGTCCGTCGGTGAACACCGGGGCGAGTTCCGGGAGTTCGAGGCAGCGTCCGGTGAAGTCGGCGCGGACGCCGAGCACGACGACGGCGGGGTCCGGGCCGGTGGACAGCGCCCACAGGACCCGGACGAAGGCGCGTCTCTCGCTCTCGTCGGAGCAGAGGGTGAACAGTTCCTCGAACTGGTCGACCAGCAGCACCGGCAGGGCCGGTGGCGGGCGGCGGCCGCCGGCACCGGGCGGGGCGCCCTCCGAGCGGGCCCGGACCGCTTCCAGCAACACCTCGGGGCGGTCGGCCAACTGCGGTGCGGTGAGGTCGAGATCGCTGCCGAGGACCTTCGCCGTACGTTCGAGGAGTTCGTCCAGCGGATGGGCGGTGGGCGTGAGCGCGACCACCGGCCAGCGCTCGGCGCCCGGCATCGGGAAGCCGCCGGGGCGGCGTAACGCCGGGACGAGACCGGCGTTCAGGAGCGAGGACTTGCCGGCGCCGGACGGGGCGACGAGCAACAGCGGTCCGCCGCCGACGCGTTGGAAGACCCGCTCGACGAGCGCGGCCGTGGCCCGCTCCCGGCCGAAGAACCAGGCCGCGTCCTGCGGGGTGAACGCGGAGAGTCCGCGATACGGACAGGCGGGCGTACCGGTGTCGGTGGACGGCCCGGCGCCGCGCTCGGCCGGGGCGGCCTCGCGCACCAGCCGGAGCAACTCGCCGTCGGCGCGCAGGATGTGGTCGCACTGGCGGGCCACGTCGACGGTCGCCCGCTTGACGCCGGTCTCGATCTTGCTGAGATAGCCCTTGCTGTAGTGCGTCTGACGTGCGAGATCGGCCAGCGACAGTCCGCGCTCCCGGCGCAGCCGTCTCAGCTGCGCGGGAAAGGACGGCGTGGCCTGTGCGGTGCTTCCCGGTTGGTCGGACCGGTCGGCGCCCGCGTGGTCGTGGTGCTGATCCCCCAAGGCATCCCCCCTGGCACTGGCCTGCCCGGATCGTGAGACGGCGGATGCCCAGGCTACTGCGGGGGTCGGACAGGGAGAGAGGACTTTCACCCGGAGTGGCGAAAACGGAACTGCCGGGACCGGTGTGGACCGGTCCCGGCAGTGCTCCCCCGTGGCGAAAGTTCCCGCTACGGCCTGTTGAGGGTGATGGAGTTGATGGGCGTGAAGTTGACGCGGAGGCCGTTGTCCTGGGCGATCGTCGTGGTGCAGTTCGTGCCGTTGGACCCGTTGCACAGGCTCGCGGACGCGCCGCCGGTCTGGTTGTTGAGGATCCAGTGCTGGCCGAACTGGTTGCTGAGGTTGTGGGCGCCGTAGCTGTAGTACACGTTGGTCGGGTGCGGGTTGTCCGCCGGGACCACGCCCTCGCCGTAGATGCAGACCGCCCCGGACGGACATCCGTCCCAGGGGGTCCCGTCGGCGGGCTTCGCCTGGGCCGCCCCGCTCATCGCCACCAGAGCGGTGGCGGCGGTCGCGAACGTGGCGGCGGCGCGGAACATCGTGCGCATGTTTCCCCCTAGTGGGTCTCCTGCGTCGTCGCAGGCCGTGCTTCGTGCTGACGGGGATCAGCCTGTCCCGGGGGAGTTCCGGGGTCGACGGGTTTCCTGTTGCCCGTCCGGGGGACGACCGGGAAACCCGGTGTGATCAGGGGTGTTGTGGCCCGGCGGTCAACCGGCGCGTCGCTCGGACGACCGCCGCGGACCGAGCCCCAGTCGCTTCAGCGCGTATTTGTCCAGCCGGCTCAGCACTCCGTTCAGGATGAGGGTCATCACCACCAGGACGATCAGGCCGACGAACTCGGTCGCGGCGTCGAGGTTCATGGCCGAGGTGAACAGTTCGTGGCCGACACCTTCGGAGGAGGCGATGAACTCGCCGCCGATGACGCCGAGGATCGCGAGCGGGCCGCCGGTCTTGAGGGCGGCGAAGAACGGGGCGGCGAGGGTGGGGATCGTGACGTAGCCGAGGACGTGGTGGCGGCGGCCGCCCATCACCTGGACGATCTCGACGAGTTCGCGTTCTCGCAGGCGCAGGCCGAGATAGACGTTGCAGAAGACGACGAAGGACACGCCCGTCACCGCGATGTTGATCTTCGACCAGGGGCCGATGCCGAAGAACAGCAGGAAGAGTGGTGCGAGGGCGATCTTGGGGATGCCGTTGACGGCGGCCACCAGGGGTTCCAGGACCCGGCCCGCGAGCGGGAAGGAGCCCAGGAGGAGGCCCATCACCGTGCCGTCTCCGGAAGACCCTTGGAGAGCGCTGTCACGAAGCCGGTCGGGCTGTCGTGGAGGAACTGCACGGAGCCCGCCTGGAGGGCGGACGGTCCGGTCGCGGCGGTCAGCGTCACGTACTTGATCTTCAGTCGCAGTCGAGGAGTTGGAGCTCCGCCGTGAGCTCGGTCAGCAGATACGCCTTCCGTCCGTCGGGATGGAAGACGAGCCGTCTGGGCCCCGCACCGGCGTCGGTGACATACGCGCCAGGGCCTCCGTCACCCGAAGACAGCGCACCCGTCCTACCGTCGAAGCCGTAGACGAAGACGCGGTCGGCGCCGAGGTCCGGGACCAGGGCGTGGCGGCGGCCCGGTGCCACGACGACCTCGTGCGGGTGCGGGCCCAACTGCCGTGGGCTGGGCCCCGATCCGGTGTCGGCCACGACCGAGACCGTGCGCCGAGCCCGCCGTCTCTGCGGATCGGGAGGGAAACGGCGAGGCCCGCCTCGAAGTTGGCGACGAGCAGGGTGTCGGAGGGGCGGTCCACGCCGAGGTACGACAGTCCGCCGCCGGCCGTTCCTCCGCCGTCCGTACTCACCTGGCCGGTCTCCGTCAGCGCGCCGGTCGTACGGTCGACGGCGAGGACGTGGACGAATCCGCCGTCCAGCTGGCTGCCGACGTAGAGCACCGGACGGTCCGGGTGCGCCGTCGCCCAGCCCGAACTGACCTGGGCCACCGGCCCGATGGACGTCAGGGTCCCTTGAACGGGGTCGAACCGGACCCCGTAGACCTGCCCGCCGTTCCAGGTGCCGACATGGAGCAGATCGGGTCTCACCTGCGGCGCGGCCTCGGCGCTCGATGCCGCGACGGTCAGCGGCACGGTTGCCGCGGTTGCCGTCGCCGCCATGGCGCCCAACATCGTTCTGCGGGTCACAGCCCGTTTGATCTCGACCATGGGCAGCAACAGTTGTCCCGATGTGCCGCAACGTCCACATCGTGTACGAAGCTGTGCGTGCGGATGGTGCAACCTAAGGTTTCACGATGCCGGGGACAACTCGGTCTACTGGTCAGGGGCGTTGGGTCGGGCGAGTCCGAGGTCGTAGGCGAGGATGACGGCCTGGATGCGGTCGCGGGCGCCGACTTTCGCCAGGACGCGGCCGACGTGGGTCTTCACCGTGGACTCGGACAGGAAGAGGCGCTCGGCGATCTCGCCGTTGGTCCAGCCCCGGCCCATGGCGACGAGGATCTCGCGCTCGCGTTCGGTGAGGGAGCGGATGCGGGGGTCGTCCGTCGCAGGCACCGTCGTGGGTCCTTCCGGTGAACTCTTCGGCAGGTGCTGGGCGTAGGCGTCCAGCAGGCGGCGGGTGAGTGCGGGGGCGATGACCGCGTCGCCGGAGGCCACCGCGCGGATGCCGGCGAGGAGTTCCTCGGGGTGGGCGTCCTTGAGGAGGAAGCCGCTGGCTCCCGCGCGCAGTGCCTCGTGGGCGTACTCGTCGAGGTCGAAGGTGGTCAGGATGAGGACACGGGAGCGGTCGCCGGCCGCGACGACCCGGCGGGTGGCCTCGATGCCGTCCATACCGGGCATCCGTACGTCCATCAGGATCACGTCGGGACGCAGTTCGGCGGCCATCCGCACCGCCTCGCCGCCGTGCGCGGCCTCGCCGACCACCTCGGTGTCGGGGGTGGCCTCCAACAGCATGCGGAAGCCGAGGCGTTGGAGGGGCTGGTCGTCCACGATGAGTACGGTCGTCATGCCGCTCCCCCGATCGTGTCGAGCGGGGTGAGGTCGAGGGTGGCCCGTACCGTCCAGCCGCCGCCGGGGGCAGGTCCCGCGGTGACGGTGCCGTGGTAGAGGGCCGCGCGTTCTCTCATGCCGGCGAGTCCGTGTCCTTCGTCGTGGCTCGGCCGGGGCCCGGCGGTGGCCGTGCCCGGGCCGGTGTCGTGGCAGTCGATGTGCACCCCCGTGTCCTCGACGCTCACCGCCAGGTCGACGCGGGTGTCGTGGCCCGCGTGCTTGAGGGCGTTGGTGAGGGCTTCCTGGACGATGCGGTACACGGTGAGCTGGACCCCGCGATCCAGGGCGGCCGGGTCGCCGCCGGTGCGGTACACGACCTGCGGACCGGCCGCGCGGATGCGGGCGCACAGGGCGTCGAGGTCGGCGATGCCCGGCTGGGGGCTGAGTTCGGGGGCGTCGGGCGTGGAGGTCTGCACGCGCAACACGCCCAGCATGCGGCGCAGTTCACCGAGCGCCTGGCGGCCGGTGTCGCCGATGAGGAGCAGGGCCTGTTTTCCCCGCTCGGGGGCGAGGTCGGTGGCGTAGGCGCCGCCGTCGGCGAGAGTGATGATGACGGAGAGGTTGTGGCCGATGATGTCGTGCATCTCCCGTGCCACGCGCGTGCGTTCGGCGGCAGCGGCCAGCTTGCTGCGCTGGTCGCGCTCGATCTCCAGGCGGGCCGCGCGGTCGCGCAGTACGGCGAGCTGGGCGCGCCGGATCCGTACGACGAGGCCCAGCGCGACGGCCGCGGTGATCGTGCTGAAGAGGACGAACAGCGCGTCCAGGAACGGCACTTGGGACGGCAGCCGGATCGCGAACACCCCCAGGGCGCAGGCGGCGACGGCGCAGGCCGCGGGCAGCCGCCGCAACTGCCCGTGCAGCACCAGGCTGTAGAGGGAGATCAGCAGGGCGACATCGGCGCGCAGCCAGGCACCCAGGCCCAGTTGGACGAAGAACACCGCGGCGATGACGGCGAAGGCGAGGGTCGGCCTTCTGCGTCGCCACAGCAGCGGCAGTACCAGGCCTGCCTGGAGGGCGATGGTCGCGGGCCAGGGCAGATGGATGAAGCTGTTGTCGAAGCCGCGCCGTCGGCCGTCGTCGTCGTTCACCAGGTCCGGTACGCAGAACATCACCGCGACCACGACGATCAGAGCGGTATCCAGCACCCACGGGTGTTTCCGGTCGCCCTGCTTGATCCGCCGGCCGAACCGGGACAGCCCGCCGGCCATGGGGTGACTCCACGGGAGGTCCGCCTCCGCGAACGGCGTGTGGGCGGGGTCGTCGAGGCTCATCGGTGTCACCTCTCCATTGTGGGGTCCTACGGCGGCGCGGCATCCGACCGGTGACCAGGTCGGATGCCGCGTCGTCCGCGAGGAACGTCGGCCTCAGGCGTCGGTCCGCACCAGCCGGTACGCCGCTCCGGCAAGGGCGAGGGCCGTCCAGACGAGGAAGACCAGGAGCCCGGCGGTGGGTGACAGCGTCGTCGAGTCGTGGGTCAGCGCGAACATCGCCTCGCCCGCGCTGCTCGGCAGATACGGGCTGATGTCGTCCTGCCAGGAGCTGGGCAGCAGTGAGATCAGCCCGGGCACCAGCATCAGCGAGGCGACCAGGACCGAGATGCCCCCGGCGACCGAGCGCAGCATTGCGCCCAGCGCGGTACCGATCACACCGACGAGGCCTAGGTAGAGACCGGCGCCGAGCAGGCTGCGGACGACTCCGGAATGGGAGAACGTGAGGGCCGCGGGGGTGCCGGAGACGATGCCGCTCACGATCGGGAACGCGACGAAGACCCCGACGAGGGCGACGCCGAGCGCGACCACGCCGAACACGGCGGCCTTGGACCACAGCACCGGCAGGCGGCGCGGCACGGCGGCCAGCGTGGAGCGGATCATGCCGGTGGAGTACTCGCCGGCGGTGACCAGGACGCCCAGCACACCGAGGGCGAGCTGCGCGAAGTTCGTACCGAAGAGGGAGAGGTCGAGCGCCGTGGAGTTGACGTCGTCCGGCCGCAGATGACCGGAGCTGTAGGAGGACTTGTAGTGCGCGGCGGCGATCAGGCCGAACGCGATCAGGAACAGCAGACCCAGGCCCAGGGTGATCCAGGTGGAGCGCAGGGACCACAACTTGGCCCACTCGGAGCGCAGCACCCGGCGCCCGGTGACCTTGTACGGCGGACGGGCCGCTTTCACCGGTGCGGGTGCGGGTGCGGCGCTGTCGGTCGCGGTGATGGTGCTCACGCGGCCCTCCCGGGGGTCTCGACGGTGGTGGAGCCGTGGTATTCGACGGCGTCCCGGGTCAGGTCCATGAACGCCTGCTCCAACGAGACGGTCCGCGCGCTGAGTTCGAAGAGCGGGATGCCGTGCTCGGCGGCCTTGAGACCGATGGCCCGCGCGGTCAGCCCGGTGACGTGCAGTTCCTCGGAGCCGACCTCGCCGCTGATCTCGACGCCGGGACCGGCCAGGACCTCACGCAGCCGGGCCGGCTGCTCGGACCCGACGGTCACGGTGTCGCCGCCCGCGTGCCGGACCAGGTCCTGCACGGTGGTGTCGGCCAGCAGCCGCCCCCGTCCGACGACGATCAAGTGGTCGGCGACCAGCGCCATTTCACTCATCAGGTGCGAGGAGACGAAGACGGTACGACCGTCCGCCGCGAGACCGGTCAGCAGGTTGCGGATCCACAACACGCCTTCGGGATCAAGGCCGTTGACCGGTTCGTCGAGCATGACGGTCGCCGGGTCGCCGAGCAACGCGGCGGCGATGCCGAGCCGTTGGCCCATGCCGAGGGAGAAGGCGCCGGCCCGCTTCTTCGCCACGCTCTGCAGCCCGGTCATCTCGATGACCTCGTCGACCCGGCGGCGCGGGATGCCGTGCGTGTGGGCCTGCGCCATCAGGTGGTCGAACGCGGAGCGGCCCGGGTGGATCGACTTGGCCTCAAGGAGCGCTCCGACTTCCTGGAGCGGCGCGCTGTGCTCGGCGTAGGCCTTGCCGTTGACCGTGACGGTGCCGCTGGTGGCCGCGTCCAGGCCGACGATCATGCGCATCGTGGTGGACTTTCCGGCGCCGTTCGGGCCCAGGAAGCCGGTGACCGTGCCCGGTTTGACGACGAAGTCAAGCCGGTCGACCGCCGTCTTCTCCCCGTACCGCTTCGTCAGTTGCTGTGCCTCGATCATCGGTTTCCCTCACGCTCACGTGCCGCCGCCCCCACTGGGCTTTCCCACTGGTAACGCTAGGAGTGCGGGGGCTCGAAACCGTCGTACCGGGGGGTCATTGAGGTCGCGGGTGTAGTACCTCGGTACCACTGTGCGCTCTGGGTTGTGTACGTTCCCATCTCGGTCGCCCATACACCACGCCCACCAACTGCGGGAAATACAACCGACACACATATTTACAGCGCCTGTTACCTCTCCTACTGTGAACGTTCTCAGAACCAACCCGCATGCGCATGTCAGTCGACCCAAGGAGGTCGGGATCCCCGTGAGAAGCCCGGGCCGCATAGTCAAAGCCGCCTTGCTCCTGGCCGCAGTCGCCCTGCCGGCCGCGATGCTCACCCCCACGAACGCCGCCGCGGCGAACTCGCTCACCATGCTCGGCGCCGACGTCTCGTCGGCGCAGCGCGCGATCGACCTCGGCGCCAAGTACTACGACTCCAGCGGGACCGCCAAGGACCCGCTCGACATCCTCAAGGCCGCCGGCGTCAACTACGTCCGCCTGCGGATCTGGAACAACCCCGCCAGCGGCTACAACAACAAGGCGAAGGTGCTGGCCTACGCCAAGCAGGTGAAGGCCAAGGGCCTGAAGCTGCTGGTCGACTTCCACTACTCGGACACCTGGGCCGACCCGGGCAAGCAGTACAAGCCCGCGGCCTGGTCGAGCCACGGCATCAGCGCGCTGCAGACCGACGTCTACAACTACACCTACGACGTCTGCAACAGCCTCAAGTCCCAGGGCACCACCCCGGACAGCGTGCAGATCGGCAACGAGATCAACGTCGGCATGCTGTGGGACGACGGCAAGGTCGTCAACAACAACTTCACCAACATCGGTCTGCTGCTGAAGTCGGGCTACAACGCGACCAAGGCGTGCAACAGCTCCACCCAGGTGATCATCCACACGGCCGACGCGGACAGCGACTCGAACGCCCGTTGGTTCTACGACGGCATCAAGGCGCAGGGCGTCAACTGGGACATCACCGGCCTGAGTTACTACTGCATGTGGCACGGCACGCTGGCCAACATGGGCAGTGTCGTCTCGGACATGAAGTCGCGTTACGGCAAGGACGTCATCATCGCGGAGACGGCCTACCCGTTCACCTCGTCCGACGCGGACAGCACGGCGAACTCGGTGACTTCGGGCTGCTCGGGCTATCCGCTCACCTGGGCGGGCCAGGGCGCGGAGTTCACCGCCGTGCAGAATACGGCCCGTAGTGCGGGTGCGATCGGTGTCTTCTACTGGGAGCCGACCTGGTACGCGGTCACGGGCAACGGCTGGGACCCCGCCAACATCGCGACCAGCGGGGACGGCTGGGACAACATGGCGATCTTCAACTGGACCGGACAGGTGAATCCGAGCGTGAAGTGGACGCCGTAGCAAGGTAGTTGGTCGACTCATGAACGGCACCGCCCCTTTCCCCGGGCGGTGCCGTTCTTCGTGCTCACGGCTGATGCTCCGTCAAAGCCCGGTATACGGCTGAGGACTTGGGGTTGGCGCGGCAGCGCCACACGCCGTGGGGGCAGTAGTCGCTGATGGTCTGGTAGAGCGGGTGTTGGCCGGCCATCCAGGTGAGCATGCCGCGCATGTAGGTGGGGTTGTCGCCGTTCTCGTACAGGCCCCACTCGGGATAGGCGATGGGCTTGTGGTGGGCGCGGGCGAAGTCGACCTGCGCCAACAGTCCGTACGGCTCGGTCAGTTGTCGGGCAAAGGACAGACCGCGGGGGGCGTCGTAGGCGTCCATGCCGATGACGTCGACGTAGTGGTCGCCGGGGTAGCAGTCGGTCCAGGGGATCGCGTCACGGCCGCGGTTGGGGGTGAAGTCGAAACGGAAGCGCTGCCCGGGGACGGATCGCATCGCTGTGACGATGCGCGTCCAGTACCGCTTCCAGGCCGTGGGGTCGGGCGAGCACCGGTGGGTGTAGGTGGTGCCGTTCATCTCCCAGCCGAGGACGATCTCGGTGTCGGGGACGCCGAGTTGGACCAGGCGGTCGGCGAGGGCGCGGAAGTGGTCGTCGTAACGTCCGTCCGCTCCGTCTCCCAGTTCGGTGCGCACCACGCTGTCGGGCAGGTGCGCCTCGTTGCGGTCCAGCATCGGCACGTTGAGGACGAGGAGCCGGTCCTGCTCCTTCCGACGCCAGTCGGCCCACAGGGCAAGGTCGTTGGAGGCGCCCTCGATATCGCTCCAGTTGTCCCCGGGCAGATACGCGTGCCCGACCCCTGGCTCGGGCCGACCGAGCCAGGCCCCGAACCCCGCGACGCGGCGGACGGCGTCGGCACCGTAGCCGACGTAGGCACCGTAGGCCGTCGGCGGACCGGCCGCCTGCGCCGGGGCGGCTTGCGCGGGCGGGGCCGGGGACTCGGCACCGGGTACGCAGGCCGGCCCGGCCAGCAGGACGAGCGCGAGGGCGACGGTGAACAGGGCCGACAGGTTGCGGCGCGTCCCGTGCGGGGCCACTGGACGGCTCTCCTTCTTCGGGGGGTGTGGGGGCGGCGGGTGCGTGGGGACAGATGCGGTGAGTACGGGGGTTGCGGGGGTTGCTCCGACGCCCGAGCAACGTATCAGCGTGGGGCGGAAGATGATGACGTAGCGCGCTATGGGGGATATGAGCGCCGAACGTGGAGCACGGTGTGGACACGGGGCTCCTGGCCGCTGTTCCGTCCTTGCCGGGATCGCGCCCACGCGAAAGGACTGCGCGCCGACGCGAAAGACGGCAGCCGTGTGACCTTGGAAGAGTCAGCTCCATGAATGCGGAACTGGTGAAGAACGTGGTGCTCGTCCACGGCGGGTTCGTGGACGGCTCCGGGTGGCGGGGTGCGCACCGGCTGCTGACGGGTTCCGGGTTCCGGGTGAGCGTCGTGCAGAACCCGACCCGGTCCCTCGCGGGCGATGTCGCGGTGACCGAGCAGGTCCTGGATGCGTTGGACGGGCCGGCGATTCCGGTCGGGCACTCCTACGGCGGGGCCGTCGTCACCGAGGCCGGTAATCACGACCGGGTCGCCGGGCTCGTATACATCGCGGCGTTCGCGCCCGACAAGAGCGAGTCCGTGAACACGTTGATCGCCGACCCTGAACCTGGGGCGCCGGTGCCGCCGATCCTGCCGCCGGTCGACGGGTTCCTGTTCCTCGACCGGGAGAGGTTCCACGCGTCCTTCGCGGCCGATCTCCCGGTGGCCGAGGCCGAGTTCATGGCCGACTCGCAGGTGCCGTGGGGGCTCGACGCGCTCGGCGGCGCGATCGGCGAACCGGCCTGGCGGCACAAGCCGAGCTGGTATCTGGTGGCGACCGACGACCGGATGATCCCGCCTCCCGCGCAGCGGGCCATGGCCCGGCGGGCCGGCAGCACGGTCACCGGCAGCGACGCCGGCCACTCCGTGTACGTGTCCAGGCCGGACGCGGTGGCCGACCTCATCAGGCAGGCCGCGGCCGACGCCACCGACGCCTGACGCCCCCTGCACATCCGACACCCGCTGCACCCACTCGCGGCGACTGTCACGTCACACCCACGCACCCGACAACTCCCCACCCCCGGCCGCCCGTTCACCAGGCACGTACCGAGCGAGCACGCACCGAAGGATCAGCATGACGACCCCCCAAGTCACCCAAATCCCTCAAGCTCCCCAAGTCCAAACCGTCCACGGCCCCGTAGCCGTGACCGACCTCGGCTCCGTCCTGATGCACGAGCACGTCTTCGTCGTCAGTGAGGAACTCCGGCAGAGCCTCCCCGAGACCTGGGACGAGCAGGAGCGCATCGCCGATGCCGTCTCCCGGCTGAAGGCCCTCGTCGCGACCGGCGTCTCCACGCTCGTCGACCTGACCGTCATCGGGCTCGGCCGCAACGTGGCGCGTGTCGCCCTGGTGAACGAGCAGGTGGACCTCAACATCGTTGCGGGGACCGGCATTTACACGCTCGCCGACATCCCCGACTTCTTCCGGTACCACGGCCCGGGCACCCTGCTCGGCGGCCCCGAGGGCATGACGGACCTGTTCGTCCGCGAACTCACCGAGGGCATCGCGGACACCGGCATCAAGGCCGCGTTCCTCAAGTGCGCGATCGAGGACGGACTCACCCCGGGTGTCGAGCGGGTGATGCGCGCGGTGGCCCAGGCCCATCTGCGCACCGGCGCCCCGATCGCGGTGCACACAAGCGCCGCCGCCCGTACGGGACTTGTCGCACAGGACATCCTGCGCAGTGAAGGCGTGGACCTCGGGGCCGTCGTCATCGGGCACAGCGGTGACACCGCCGACCTCGGCTATCTGCACCAGCTCATCGACAACGGCTCGTACGTCGGCATGGACCGCTTCGGTCTCGACGTCCTGCTGCCGGAGGACCAGCGGGTGGCGACCGTCGCGGCCCTCGCACGCGAGGGGTTCGCCGAGCGGATGGTCCTGTCGCACGACGCGTCCTGCCACCTCGACTGGTTCCCGCCGGGCGTACGGGAGCAGATCGCGCCCAACTGGCACCACACCCACCTGCACGACGAGGTACTCCCGGCCCTGCGTGTCGCCGGCGTCACCCAGGCGCAGCTCACCACCATGCTGGTCGACAATCCGCGGCGGTACTTCACCCCGCCCAACTCCTAGCCGTTGCGCCTGGCTTCGCGCGGGGTAAGCCCGAACTCCGCGCGGAACGCGGTGGCGAAGGATGCGTGGCTGCCGAAGCCGCTGGCGTGGGCGATCTCCGCGATCGAGTACGTGGTCCAACTGGCGCCGGCCAGACGGGTTCTGGCGACGTTCAGCCGTTCGCGGCGGATCAGGTCGCGCGAGGTGGTGCCCGCGGCCTGGAGTACCTGCTGGACGTAGCGCGCGGACCAGCCGAGCGCCCGCGCGATGCCGGCGACGTCCAGGTCACGGTCGCAGGCGTGCTCCCGGACGTAGCGCCGGATCGCGGCCTCGACCGTCGCCCGCTGTCCGGTGGGCGCCGAGTCGACGCCGCCCTCCGCGGCCAGGCACACCAGGTCGAGGAGGCGGTCGCAGGCGATGTCGAAGGTCGTCTCGGAGAGGTGCTCGCGCTCCTCGTGCAAGGTGGTGGTCAACTGCCGTACGACACGGCCGAGTCCGCGCTCGCCGCCGAGCAGATGCGGTCCCCCGGCGGCGAGCGCGCTGCGCGCGGACAGATGCCGGCCGGACACGATCAGGGAGATGCTGCGGAGGCCGGCGCCGTGCGCGAACGTCAGGGGCCGGTCGATGTCGCACAGCGCCATGACACCGGGCCCGATCTCGCCGGAGGCCGCCCCCTGTTCCACCCAGGCCGACCCGGAGAGCGGGACGAGGAGTTCGTACGTGCCCCGGGGATCGGTGCGGATGTGCCGGGTGTCCCGGTCGACGACTTCCTCGCCGCCGGAGCACAGGGCGAGACTGTAGGTCTTCGACCGCTGCCACTCCAGGCGCCCGGTCCATGGCGCGCGACGGTCCGGCACCTTGATGCGGCTCGCGCCGTGGAAGCCGGTGAAGACCTCGTCCCAGGCGCTCGCGGAGGAGACGGTCAGAGCTTGGCTCCAGGAAGACACACCTCATCCTATCCACGCCAAACCGGCGATGCTCATGACAGTAGGGCGATCCGTTTCCCCACTCCTGTGATCGAGTTCACGCCGCCGGGATCGAACTTTTGGACCGGTCCCGCATCTTGCTCTCGTTGACAGCACTCCTTCCGGAAGCGAGCTCTCCATGTCCGTGCCACGTCGCTTTCTCGCCCCCGTGGTCCTCCCGGCCGACCCGTCCTGTTCCGTCCTGCGCGACGCCGTGGTCGACGTCGGCCCGGACGGCCGCATCACCCACTGCGGTCCGGCCGCCACCGCTCCCCCGCTCCCGGCCGGTGTCCCGCTCACTTCTCTGTCCGGCATCCTCGCTCCCGGCCTGGTCAACACCCACGCGCACTCCCCGATGACCCTCCTGCGGGGACTCGGCGGCGACCTCCCGCTGTCGTCCTGGCTCCAGGACGCCGTCTGGCCCGCCGAGGCACGCATGCGCCCCCGCGACGCCCGCGCGGGCATGCTGCTGGGCTGCGTCGAGATGCTGCGCTACGGCGTGACGACCAGCGCCGAGATGTACGCGCACGCCGAGCAGGTCGCCGACGCGGCACTCGAAGCCGGGAGCCGGGTCCTGATCGCCCCCGCCTACTTCGACCGGCCCGGCGACGACTGGCACACCGATCTCGCGGCCATCGGCAAGTGGATCGACACGGACAGCCTGCGCTTCGGGCCGGGTGAGCGCGTCGAGCTCTGCTACGGACCGCACTCCGCCTACACCCTGCCGCCCGAGGCCCTGCGCGCCACGGCGGAGGAGGCGGCTCGACGCGGCGCCCTGGTGCACATCCATGTCGCGGAGACCCTCGCCGAGGACGTCGTGCAGCGGGAGCGGCACGGTTCGGTCCCTCAACTGCTTCAGGAGACCGGGCTGTTGGACGGACGGCTGCTCGCGGCCCACGCCGTGCATCTCTCCGACGACGACATCCGGCTGCTGGCCCAGGCGGGTGCCGGTGTCGCGCACTGCCCCGGCTCGAACGCCAAACTCGCCTCCGGTACGGCCGATCTGCACGCCCTGCGCGCCGCGTCCGTCCCCGTCGGCCTCGGCACCGACGGGCCCGCGAGCAACGACGACCTCGACCTGTGGGAGGAGGCCCGCCTCGCGATGATGTTCTGCCGTCTCGCCACGGCCGACGCCATGGCGCTCACCGCCGCGGACGCCTTCCTCATGGCGACCTCGGCCGGAGCCGCGGCCCTGGGCCGGACCGACATCGGGGCCCTCCGCCCGGGGAACTGGGCGGACATGATCCACCTCTCCGCGGACGGACCCCACTTCACCGCGGGCCTCGACGTCGAGGACGGCCGCCTGCTCGCCAACCTCATGTGGGCGGCCGGTTCCCGCGCGGTCCAGGACGTCTGGGTCGCCGGCGAGGCCGTCGTCGTGGGCGGCGAGACGGTCAGGGTGGACCGCGTCGCCGCCCAGCACGCAGCCGCCGAGGCGGCCGCACACATCGCGTGAACCGACTCAGACGTTTGGACCGTTCCTGTTCGCGCCCGACCCCTCCGGGAGACGTCATGGCATCGGCATCCCTCACCCCGCCGGCCCTCATCGGACGATCGGCCGAACTGGCCGTCCTCGACGGGCACTTCGGCACCGCCCGCGCGCGGGGAGCCGCGCTGATGCTGACCGGGGAGGCCGGGGTGGGCAAGACCGCGCTGCTGGAGGCCGCGGCGCTGCGCACGTCCGAGGCGGGCTTCCGGGTGCTGCGGATCTCCGGGTGCCCGTTCCAGAGGGGGGTCAGTTTCGCGGCGTTGAACCAGCTGCTGCAACCGCTGGCCGAGGGGATTCCCGCGCTGCCGGCACGGCAGGCGGAGACGCTCCAGGCGGTCCGCGGGCTGTCCGAGGAACAGCCGACCGAGCTGCTCGCCATCGCGAACGCCGTGCACGCCCTGCTGGAGCGGACCGCCGCCGAGGCCGGTCCGCTCGCGCTGATCGTCGACGACGTGGCCTGGGTGGACCGGCCCAGCGCCACGGTCCTGGGCACCCTCGCCCGCGCCCTGCGCACCGGACCGATCGCCCTGCTCGGCGCGTCCCGGACCGGCGACGAGTCCTTCCTCAGCAACATCGGGATACCCGAGTACGAGGTCCGACCGCTGGACGACGTCTCGGCGAACGAGCTGGTGGCCGAGCGGTTCCCCGCGATGACGCCCAGGGTCCGCCGACGGCTGGTCGCGGAGGCCCGGGGCAACCCCCTCGCTCTGCTGGAACTGCCCGTGCCCCTCAACGACTCGCAGCAGCGGGAGCGGGGAACCCTGCCCGCCGTACTGCCGTTGACCGAGCGGCTCAAGGGCATCTTCTCCACCCGGGTCGCCGCGCTCCCGGCGGCCACCAGGAAGCTGCTCCTGCTCGCCGTGCTGGACGGTTCGGGTGAACTGCACATCCTCCAGCGGGCGTTGGGCGAACCGGACGGTCTCGCCGGGCTGTCCCCCGCCGAGCGCGCCGGGCTCGTCCAGGTCGACGGTGTCACCGGCAGGCTGGAGTTCCGGCATCCGCTGACCCGTTCCGCGGTGCTGGACCTGTCGACCAGCGAGGAACGCCGGCGGGCACATCTGGCGCTCGCCGCGGAACTCCCCGAGGGCTCCGAGCACCGGGCCCGGCACCTCGCCGACGCTGCCGTGGGCCCCGACGACCAAGTGGCCGCCCTGCTGCACGAGGTGGCGTACGGCACCCTGCGCCGCGGTGACGCCGTCGGCGCCATCACCACCCTGCTGCGCGCCTCGGAGTTGAGCGCCACCGGCACGGACAAGGCCCGTCGGCTGGCGGAGGCGGCCTGCCTGGGCGCCAACATCACCGGGGACCTGCGCAACGTCCGCGCGCTGCTGGACAACGCGGACCACGCCGACCCGTCCGGCGTCGACTCCCTCGCCGCCGCCACCGCCGCGGCCAGCCAACTCCTCAACGGCGAGGGCGATGTGGACACCGCCCACCGGCTGCTCATCGGCGCCATCGACACCCATGGGTGGCCCGAGGGCAACGAGACGGTCGAGGACATCTTCCGCGAAGCCCTGAACACCCTTCTCATGGTGTGCTTCTACAGCGGCCGGCCGGAACTGTGGCTCTCCTTCGAGAACGTCGTGAAGCGACGGCGTCCGCCCACTTCGGGCCGCCTGCTGCCGGTGATCCTGAGCACTCTCGGCGATCCGGCGTACGGCGCGCTGCCCTTCCTCGACCGGCTCGACCACCTCATCTCCGGCCTGCACCAACAGACCGATCCCGTACGGATCTTCGGCATCGCGCTCTCCGCCTCCTACATCGACCGCCTCCCGGGCTGCCGGGGCGCACTGCGCCGGATCATCGACGACGGCCGCGACGGCGGGGCCGTGGCCCTGGCCATCCAGGCGCAGTTCCTGCTGGGCAACGACGCCTACACGGGCGGCCAGTGGGACGACCTGCTGGAGATCACCGAAGAGGGCCTCGGCTGGTGCGAGACGTACGACTACCGGCTGACGGCCTCAACAGGTCACTTTCAGCGTGGACTTGTGGCCGCCGCGCGCGGCGACGGCACCACCGCGCGCGAGACCGCGGACCGGCTCGTCTCCTGGGGCAACCCGCGCGGGCTGGGCGCGCTGCGGATCTACGCCTCGCACATCCGGGCCCTGTCGGCGCTCGGCGGCGCGGACTTCGAGGCCGCCTACCGCCACCTGCGGGCCCTCGGCACGCCCGGCGAGGTGCCGCGGTTCATGCCGCATGCCCTGTGGCTCCTGCTGGACTTCACCGAGGCCGCCGTGCACACCGACCACCACGAGGAGGCGGCCGCGCACGTGGCGGCGATCCGCAAGACCGACATCCCTTTGATCTCACCCCGGTTGGCCATGCTGACGGACGCCGCCGAGGCGATGGCGAACCCGGACGTCATCGACCACGACCTGTTCGAGGCGGCCATCGCCACACCCGGTGCCGAGCGCTGGCCGTTCGACTGGGCGCGGATCTGCCTGGCCTACGGCGAGCGGCTGCGCCGCGCCAAGGCGGGAGGCGCGGCCCGTGTGCACCTGGACGCGGCGCTCGGCACGTTCGAGCGACTGGGTGCCGCCCCGTGGAGTGCGCGGGCGGCCAACGAGCTGCGGGCGAGCGGGATTCCCGTCAAGCCCCTCCAGTCCCTCCAGTCCCTCCAGTCCGCCGAGTCCGACGGGCTGGACCGGCACGCGCTGCTGACCCCGCAGGAGCGAGTTGCGGCCCAACTGGCCGCCACCGGGCTGACGAACAAGCAGATCGCCGCGCGGCTCTTCCTGTCGCCGCGCACGGTGGCGGCCCATCTCCGCAGTGTCTTCAGGAAGTTGAACGTCACCTCCCGGGGCGGCCTGCGCGACGCGCTGACCGGCCCGATGCGGTGACGCCTCCCGCTCAGCTCGCGCCGGGCTCCAAGTGCCAGCTCCAGTTGGGGCGTTCGTAGGCCACCTCGAAGCCGAGGCGGAGCATGTTGTGCAGGGAGCTGTTGTGGGTGCCGGGCTGCTCGGCGCCGGTCTCGGCGACCAGGACACGGCACCCCAACTCCCGTGCCGTGCGCGCCCGGGCGGCGAGCAGCGCGGTCTGCCCGCCACGCCCCCGCGCGTGGGGCAGGACGGCACCGGCGAACATCTGTGCCGTGTCACCGCGGACGAGCATGGTGCCGGTGCCGACCAACTCCCCCCGCAGCCAGGCCCCGTAGGGATACCAGCCCGGCCGGGTCACAGTCGCGGCGCCCATCTCGGCGTAGTGCTCGACCGGTGTTCCGAAGGCCCGCATCATCACCGTGCCCCATTCCAGGGCGTGTTCGGCCTCCAGCGGGATGACGCTGATGCCGTCGGGCGGCACGTCCAGGGCGTCGGCGCGGGCGACGGCCTCCTCGGTCGTGCCGACGAGTTTCGCCCAGGACGAGTCCTGGACGATGCCCTCCCGTGCGCAGATCTCCGGCCAGTCCTCGGGCAGGAAGGCGGGCGCGATCTGGAAGGTGGCCTGCGGGGTGCGCGCCGCGCGGTAGAAGTCGCAGACCTCTTCGACGAGTTGGGCCGTGATGGGGGCGGTGACGCCGAAGCCGAGGGCCTTGCTCCAGAAGCGGGTGATGTCGTCGCGCATCGACAGCACCACACCACCGCCGAGCCGGGTGGCGGTCATGCCCAGCGCGGCACGGACGGGCTCGGGGGTCTCCGTCTGGAATCGGTAGAGGGCCTCCGCCTCGGACTGCTCGGCGACGGACGGCTGGACGACGGTCGTCATGGATCTGATTCCCTCTCGGGTGCTCTCGGCTTCGCTCGGGAAGCGACGCGGACAGCCCGCCTGTGAACAGGCGGGCTGAAGCGGGGAGTTGACAGGCGGTCAGTGGCTGGTGGTCAGTGGTCGGCGGGAACGCCGTCAGGCCTGGTGGGCCGCGGCCTGCTTGATCAGCTCCGCCACCGCCGCGGGCTGGGAGACGTAGATGGCGTGGCTGCCGGCGGCCTCGGCCACGGTCGCTCCGGCGCGCTCGGCCATCTGGTGCTGGACCGGCGGCGGGATCATGTGGTCGTCGGTCGCGACGAGGTACCAGCTGGGCTTGGCCCGCCAGGCCGGCTCCGTGATCGGTCCGTTGAGCGCGTCCAGGCCCCACGGAACCTGCGAGTCGGCCAGGAACGCGGCGTCCTCGGCCGGCAGGTCGCCCGCGAACGACGCGGCGAACTTGTCACGGTCCAGGAAGAGGAAGCCGTCGACCGGCGGCAGGATCGGCGGCACCGGCGCGCCGGGTGCCGGGTCGGCGACCAGCGTGCCGACCGACTCGTCCTTGTCCGGCGCGAAGGCCGCGATGTAGACGAGCGCGGCGACACCGTCGTGGCGGCCGGCCTCGGTGATCACGGCGCCGCCGTAGGAGTGGCCGACGAGGACCGCAGGACCGTCCAGGGCGTCGAGGGCCCGCTGGGTGAAGGCCACGTCGTCGACGAGGGACAGGGTCGGGTTCTGTACGACGCTGACGTGGTAGCCGTCCTGGGTGAGCAGGCGGTGCACCGACTGCCAGCCGGAACCGTCGACGAATCCGCCATGCACGAGAACGATGTTCTTCACGGCACTCATGCCGATGCTCCTTGTTTGTCGGAAACCCTGCGGACAGGTCCAAGCTAGGCCGGACCGTCCGTCGGGGGCTTCGACCAAATGACCTAGTTGCCGGCAAGGGTCTCGACATCGCCGGCAGAGGACTCGACGTTGCCGGCGGGGGCCTCGACGAAGGCCGTCACCGCCTTCGCGAAGGCCTCCGGCTCCTCAAGGTGACCGAAGTGCCCGCTGTTCTCGAAGATCACCAATTCCGAACCCGGGATGAGTTCGTGCAGCTCCTCAGCCCAGCGCACCCCGCAGATGACGTCGTGGCGGCCGACCAGGACGAGGGCCGGCACGGTGAGCGAGCCGAGGTCGGCGCGGTCGTCGATGACGTCCGGGGTGAGGTCCTCGTCCAGCCCGGAGATGTGGGTGGCCACCACGGCGGCCCGCGCGGGGCCGAACTCGTCCTCCCGGCCCCAGAAGTCGGCGAAGTACGCGGGGAAGATCCCACGCGCCACGGCGGTCATCTGCGCGTCGTCGGAGATGGTGGGGATGCTCTGGAACGCCTCCACGACCTCGGAGAGCCCGGGGTTGTCGGCGTGCCGGGCGGCGAACTCCTGCACCAGGCGCATGGCCTCGGCGCCGTGCTCGGGCCCGGTCACCGGAGCGCTGTCGTAGAGGATCACGCCGGCGATGCGCTCGGGGTGGTGCAGGGCGTGGTACTGGGCGACGAAACCTCCGTGCGAGTGCCCGAGGAGGTGCACCTCGGGGACGCCGAGGTGCTCGATCAGCGCCGAGAGGACGCGGCTGTAGCGGGCCCGGGTGTAGCCGTTCGGGTGGGAGGGCAGGCGGCCGGAGGCGCCGGTGCCGATGGGCTCCGGGTAGACGACCGTGAGGTGCTCCTCCAGCGCGGGCATGCGCAGGTAGTCCCAGAAGATGCCCGGCCCGCCGGAGTGCGCGACGCAGACCGGTCCGGTGCCGTGGACGTGGTAACTCAACGTGACCCCGTCGATCTCGACGGTGTGGGTCCCGGTGGCGAGCGGGTCGGTCGAGGGGGTGGCGCTCATGGGATCTCCCTGTTCGGCATACGGCGATGACACGGACAGGACGCGGGAGGAAGGACGAAGTTCGAAATGGATCGTGTGACGCCGGTCACGCCATGAGGAAGTCCGGGACGGGTACCGGCCGGGGATGGACGAGACGCAGCCGATGCACCCGCCCGGCGCCGTCCAGACTCATCAGCCAGGCCACGGCGGGCGGGCAGTGCTGGGGGTTGTCGTCGGGATTGCTGATGTCCATCTCCCAGACGACGAGCGACCGCCCGGCCACGGCGTGCGCGAGGTGCTGCCGTACGCCGGCCTCCAGATCGCACTCCATCCCACGCACCAACAGGCTTCTGCCGCCCACCGGTTGGTCCCCCCGGACCAGCGCGGCCTCGGGCGACCAGCGCTCGGTGAGCAGCTTGCCGAAGTGCCCGCTCTCGGCCGCGTCCAGCGTCTCGCGCGCCTCGATGCGGCTGGCACGGGTGCGCCGCCCTGCGTCACCGTGCGGAGCGTCGGCCGTGGCGGCGAGGGCCAGCGCGAGCTTGGCCCGCCCCTGACTGAGCCGACTCCGGACCGTTCCAACGGGAACGCCACAGGCCTCGGCGATCTGCTCGTACGACGTGACACCGACACTGAAATGCCGTAGCACGAGCGGCAGCCGCAGCGCGGGAGACAACTCCTCGACGGCCTCCCAGATCCAGTCCCGCATGGCGTGCCGCTCCAGCCACCGCTCAGGACCGGATTCCGCGACGGGCACATGCAGATCATCGAGCGGCCGGAAGTCGACGGCCCCCCGCAGCAACGAACGGGCATGGTTGCGCACGATCATCCGCAACCAAGCCCCTACGGCCTCCGGGTCCCGCACATCCCCCACGCGCCGGAGCGCGGTCACCGCCGCGTCCTGCACCACGTCGTCGACATCGGGCCCCGGCCCCAGCACACTCACCGCGACGGCCCGCATCCCGGCCCGGTGCCGCTCCAGCAACAGCCCTAGGGAGGCGACATCCCCGGCCTGCGCGGCCAGGGTGAGCGCCGCGTCCTCGATGCGCGTCATCTCACCCAGGTTCCGGCTGCTCATGCTGCCCCTCTTCCGGCATCCCCGTCGTCCGTACGACCGTAATGGGCGCGTGCCGTGACGTCACATCGCGCGGACGCTCGGCGGGGACGGCGTCGCACCAGGTGCCCGCTGCCGGCACCCGGGTCTAGCACACCGTCGATAGGCCCCGGACCAAAGAAGTTCAGCGCCTGTTCAACGACTTGGACCGGTCCCTACGTCCGTTGCGGCACGCCCTGTTGACGACCAGCGGGCTTCGGCAGCTGCTCAACGTCCCCGCCCGGGCTCCTGTGCCGCGCCCGCGCCGGTGTTCGTGCCAGACACAACCGCCGGGACGACCGCCGGGACGACCTCGCCGACGATCCGGGCGCTGTGCCGCCGGAAGGAGACGAACTTGGTGACGGCCTGGAGGAGGTTCGCGCAGGCCAGCGCGGTCCACAGGCCGGCCAGGCCCTCCGCGTCGGCGACCGGCACGGCGAGGGCCGCGAGCACGCCGAAACACACAGCCGTGGACACCAGGCTGGGCACGGTGCGCTTGAGCCCGACGAGACCGAACCCCGCCACAGCTTGCAGGGCATCGCTGACGACCACCGCGAGGACCAGCGGCAGCAGCCCTATCACCTGGTGCGCCAGCCCCGCATCCCTGGTGAACAGGCCGATCACCGGGTCCCGCAGCACGACCAGTACGACCCCGAGCACGACCACCGCGCACAGGGCGACCCCGATCCCGGCGTCCACACTGCGCCGGATGCGGGCGAGGTCGCGTTCCTCGGCGTATCCGGCGATCAACGGCACCGTGGCCTGTCCGACCGCCACGGCGGCGGTGAAGACGACGTTCACCAGGGACTCGGAGACGCTGTGCACGGCCGCGCTGTCGGTACCGATGCGGGCGGCGGCGAAGGTCAGCACGCCCAGCACGGAGAACTTCACCAGCACGGTCCCACCGAGCGGCACCCCGACCCGGGCCAGCCGCAGCACCTCGCGCGGATCGGGCCGCCCGGGTCGGATCGGCCGCCCGGCGAGCACGGTACGGCGGCGTAGCGCGTACTGGTTGAGCCCGGCCCCGACCGCGCTGGAGCCGAGCATGGCCACCCCGGCCCCCGCCAACCCGAAACTCGGCAGCGCCCCCGGCCCCCCGACCAACACCACCGACAACGCCACGGACACGGCGGTCCCCAAGAGCCCGGACCGCATCACCTGCGCCGACCGCCCCAACGCGACCAGCACGGACGAGGCCGACGAGTTGACGGCGATCAGCAACACGCTGCCCGCCAACATCCAGGGAAACAGCCCCAGTTGGTCGAGCACGACGCCCGGCACCCCGAACGCCCCACCGAGCAGCGGCACCCCGGCCACCGCCGCCGCACACACCCCACCCACGGCGAACGCCAGCCACATCCCGCTGCGCACCAGCGGCAACAGCCCCTCGGGGTCGTCCCGATGCGGCGCCACGAACGGCATCACCCCGCGCAACGCCCCCGCCACGGTGGCGGTCGCCGGGCTGAACACGGCGATCGTCACGGCGAACGCGGCCAACGAGACGGTGGCATGCCGCCCCAGAAGCGCGGTGTCGACAAGCGACCCGGCCGACGCGGCAAGCGTGCTCACATACAGCGGCGCGGCGGCCCTGGCGATGGTCCCGAATGCACTGCGCTCACTCACGCCCAGTCATCCTGCCATTCAACTGCCGCTCCGTGCGCGTGAGTTGCTACGACATCACGGTCGCGGACGGCGGCCCCGTGCTCCCCCGCACCTCAAGCCGCGGCGCCGACAGCACCGTCTCCCCCGCCCGCCCCGGATCCGCCATGCGGTCGACGAGGAGTTGCGCGGCGCGGCGGCCGATGTCGTGGCTGGCGTTGTCGACGGTGGTGAGCCAGAGGTGTCGTAGACGCGCGAGGTACGTGTTGTCGTAGCCGACGAGGGACAGGTCCCGGGGCACTTGGAGGCCCGACTCCTCGGCCGCCGACAGGGCGCCGACGCACGCGATGTCGTTGAAGGCGAAGACGGCCGTCGGCGGGTGAGGGGCGGCGAGGAGGCGGACCATCGCGCGGTAGCCGCCCTCCTCGGTCAGGTCGCCCTGTTCGACCGTCGTGAGGTCGGTCAGTCCGTGTTCGTGCATGACCGTCTCGAAGGCGGTGCGGCGCAGCTCGCCGACGACGCCCTGGCCGGCGATGTGGGCGATGCGGCGGTGGCCGAGGTCGATGAGGTGCTCGGTGGCCAGGCGTGCGCCGTGCGAGTCGTCACCCGCGACGACGTCGACGTGGGGCAGGACCGGCTCGCGGGCGCCCGCGACCACCGTGGGGATGTGGGTCGCCGCGGCACGCAGTTCGTCCGTGGCGGGGAGGGTGCCGACCGCGATCAGGCCGTCGACCCGTAGTTCCGTGAAGGTGCGGGTCAGGTCCTCGCCGAGGCGACGGTTCAGGCGGCCGTCGGCGAGGAGCATGTGCAGGCCGCTGTCGTGGAGCCGGGAGCCCAGGCCGTCGAGGAGTTCCACGAACCAGGGGTTGCGCAGGTCGTTCAGCAGTACGCCGACCGAGCGGGTGCGGCGCTCGCTGAGGCTGCGGGCGGCGGCGTTCGGCCGGTAGCCGAGTTCCTCCACGGCGGCCAGCACGGCCCGCCGTTTCTCCGGTCGCACCTGCGCGGAGCCGCGCAGCACCAGGGAGACCAGCGACTTCGACACACCGGCCCGTTCGGCGACGTCGCGGATGGTCGGAGATCTCATGGTTGGACCGTTCCATGCGGTCGCGCCCCCTGTCAAAGGCCTGGACTCCAGGGATTGACAGCCAGGTATTGACATCAGGACGAACGGGTTCCAGTGTGACTGGGACAGTTTATGGACCGGTCCAAAGAAGGGCAGTCATGGTCACCTCGCTCGGTGTCGCCGTCGTGGGCTTCGGATGGATGGGGCGGGTGCACACCCAGGCGTACACCCGCGTCCCGCACCACTTTCCGCAGCTGGCCCTGCGGCCGCGGCTCGTGACGGTCGCCGAGGAGGTCCCCGGGCGGGCCGAGCAGGCCGCAGAGCAGTTCGGCTTCGCCTCCACCACCCGTGACTGGCGCGAGGTGGTCGACGACCCGCGCGTGCAGGCGGTGAGCATCACCGCGCCGAACTTCCTGCACCGCGAGATCGGCGTCGCGATGGCGGAGGCCGGCAAGCACATCTGGATCGAGAAACCGGTGGGCCTGTCGACGGCGGACGCCTCCGCCGTGGCCGACGCGGTGACCAAGGCCGGCGTCCAGGGCGCGGTCGGCTTCAACTACCGCAACGCGCCCGCCGTGGAGGCCGCCCGCGATCTGATCGCCTCCGGCGAGCTGGGCACGGTCACCCACATCCGCGTCCGCCTCTTCAGCGACTACGCGGCCCACCCGGACGGCGCCCTGACCTGGCGCTACGAGCTGGAGCGCGGCGGCCACGGAGTCCTGGGCGACTTGGCCTCGCACGGCGCGGACCTGGCCCGGTTCCTCCTCGGCGACATCACGTCCCTCGCCGCCGACACCGCGATCTTCCTGCCGCAGCGCGCCCGCCCCACCGGCGCGACCGCGGGCCACGCCCTGGCCACCGGCGGCGAGTTGGGCCCGGTCGAGAACGAGGACTACGTCAACTGCCTGCTGCGGTTCGCCTCCGGCGCCCGCGGTGTCCTGGAGGCCTGCCGGGTCTCGGTCGGCGAGCAGAACAACTACGGCTTCGAGGTGCACGGCACCAAGGGCGCGGTGTTCTGGGACTTCCGCCGGATGAACGAGCTGGCGGTCAGCCGCGGCACGACCTACCAGGACCAGCCCGTCACCACGGTGTATGTCGGCCCGGGCGACGGCGAGTTCGGCGCCTTCCAGCCGGGCGCGGCGAACGCGATGGGCTACGACGACCTCAAGGTGATCGAGGCGTACCGCTTCCTGCGCTCCGTCGCCGAGGGCGAGCCGTACGGCGCGACGCTCCCGGATGCCGTACGCAGCGCGGCGGTTGTGGACGCCATGGTGCGTTCCGTCGAGACCGGCACCTGGGTGAGCCCGGCGTGAACGGCGCGCGCGTCGCCTGATCGGCGCGCCACCGGGCGCCCGCGCGATCTCGCGCCCACCCGCCGGACTCGACTACCGTTCACGCTCGGGAGTCACTCGCCTACGCTGTGGTGACCGGTTGGCGGACGGGTATGGGGGCGGCATGGGATACGGCTTCGGACAGCGGCGGGGCGGTCAACTCCCCGTGGAGTTGACCAGCTTCGTCGGACGCACCGAGGAACTCGCGATGCTCCACGGCGAGTTGGCGCGCTCGCGGCTGGTCACGCTGGTCGGTCCGGGCGGTGTCGGCAAGAGCCGTACGGCACTGCGGGCGGCCCGCGCGGTCGCGGACCGGTTCGCCGACGGGGTACGGCTGGTGGAGCTGTCGGCCCTGCGCGACCCGGAGTTGGTGCCGCCGACGCTCGCGGGCGTCCTCGAACTGCCCGAGCAGTCCGGCATGACGCCGTTGGACGCGATCGTGGAACATCTGCGCGGCCGGCGGATGCTGATCGTCCTCGACACCTGCGAGCACCTGGTCGACGCGTGCGCGATGCTCTGCGACATCCTGCTGCGCGAGGCCCCCGGACTGAGCGTCCTCGCCACCAGCCGGCAGCCGCTCGACGTGCCCGGCGAGCGCTGTCTGCCGATCGCCCCGCTGGCCCGCGCGGATGCCGTCGACCTGTTCGCGAAGCGCGCCGCCGCCGTCACCGGCGGACCCGCCCTGGACGGCGCCGACCGGGAGAGCGCCCTCGCCCTCGTCGACCGTCTCGACGGCATCCCCCTCGCCCTCGAACTCGCCGCCGTACGCCTGCGGGCCGTACCGCTCGCGGAACTCGTCGCCCGCCTGGACCGCCACTGCGAGGTCCTGACCGGCGGCCGGCGCACGGCACTCACCCGCCACCAGACCCTGCGCGCGGCCATCGACTGGTCCTACGACCTGTGCACACCCCAGGAACAACTGCTGTGGGCACGGCTGTCGGTGTTCGCCGGTTCCTTCGAACTGTCCGCCGCCGAGCGGGTGTGCGCGGGCGGCGACCCGGGCGGCGCGGTCGGACTCGACGGCGAGCAGGTCGTCGAGGCGCTGATCGGACTCGTCGACAAGTCGGTCGTCCAGCGCATCGGCGAGGACGGCGGCCGCTACCGGCTCCTGGACACCATCCGCGAGTACGGCACCGCGCGCCTGGCCCGCACCGACGACGCCGAGGCCGTACGAGGACGGCACTTCGCCCACTACGAGGAACTCGTCGGCCGTTTTTGGAACGGTCTGATGGGCCGGGCCCAGGTCCAACTCCACCACGCCGTGCGCGCGGAGATCGCCGACGTACGGGCGGCCCTGGAGTACGGCTGCGGCACCGAGGGACGGGCGACGGACGCGCTGTGGCTGGCGACGCGGCTCGGGGCGTACTGGCGGGCGGCGGGAACCCTGTCGGAGGGCCGGTACTGGATCGACAAGGGACTCGGCCTCGTCCCCCAGGACTCCGCGGAGCGGGCCTGGGGGCTGTTCATGACCGGGGTGTTCGGGATCTGGACGGCCGATCTGGAGACGGCGCTTGACCGGTTCCCGCAGGCGCACGAGGTGGCGCGCCGCGTCGGCGAGAGCCGCGTGGAGCTGTTCAGCGAGGGCTACTTGGGCGCTCTGACGCTGCTCGGCGGGGCCGTGGAGGAGGGGTCGGCGGCTCTCGAAGCGGTCCGCGGGCGGATGATCGCGGCGGACGACGCGCTGGGCATCGGCGTCGTCCACTACGAAGGGGCCCTGCTGTACGCCGCGTTGGGCTTCACGGACCGGGCGCTGGAGTGGTGCGAGACGGGCCTGGCGTATCTGGAGGGCCGGGGCGAACGCCAGTTGTACGGCTCCACGCTCTCCGTCCAGGGCGTCATCCTCTGGCTCGTCGGCCGGCCCGAGGAGAGCGCGACGGCGTTGCGCCGGGGGCTGGAGGCGGCGAGCGAGATCGGCGAGGTGCTGGTCGCGGCGCTCGCGTCCCTGGGCCTCGCCTGGCACGCGGCCGGGCAGAAGCGGTATGTCAGGGCCTGCTGGCTGCTGGGTTACGCGGAGCACGCGCGACGGCTGGGCGGCGACCCGGTCGGCATGCTGCCCCGGCTGCTGGAGGAACAGGAGTCCCAACAGCGGGCGGTACGGGCAGCGTTGGGCGCCGAACCGTACGAGCGGTGGCGGGAGGCGGGCGCCCGGATGTCGGGCCGCGAACTCCTGGACGCCGTACGGACCGACGCGGACGAACCGCCCGGCATCCCCGCGGCCCGCGCCGCCGCCGCGGACAGCCGCCCGGCCGACCCCCTCACCCGCCGCGAACGCGAGGTCGCCGCACTCGTCACCCAGGGCCTGTCCAACCGGGAGATCGCCGAACGGCTCGTCATCTCCAAACGCACCGTGGACGCCCATGTCGAGCACATCCTCGCCAAGTTGGGCATCGCCTCCCGTACCGAGATCCTGGCCGCGGCACAGCCCGAGGGCACCAAGTCGGCGTAGGTACCCGGTACCTACGTACCCCCTCCGCGATCCGCGCCGACGCCTACGTGCACCGATATCGCCACCGATCTACGGGAGTTCACGCCCCCCGCACCCGCCCGGCACCCCAAGCTGGTCCTACCGCCAGGGGAACGGGAAGTGTCGGGGCCGGCAGTGTTGGTCAACCCCACGGCTGTCATGGCAAGGCATCCGTCACCGCACCTCCCCTGGCGGTATGCGCGTAGGGCTGCCCCTGTCGGCGGGGGCAGCCCTCGTCCAGGGCCCGGAGATCAGCCGCGCTCGGCCCGCCGGTACATCGTCCTGGCCGTGGCGCCCAGGATCTCGCCGTACATCTTGGTCGGCTGGAAGGCGTCCAGCGCGCTGTTGACCGAGACGAGGGTGCCCTGCCCGGTGCTCTCGTTGAACCCGGCCAGCCACGGACCGCCGCTTGAGCCGCCGGTCATGTCGCAGGGGATCACCTGCTGGCCGTTCTCCTTCTTCTCCGTGCCCACGCAGCGCAGGAGTTCCTCGCCGAGCTGCGGACGGGTGGCGGGGTAACCGAAGGACGAGATCGTGCCGCCGACCGCCCGGTTGAACGCGATCGGCGTCCCGCCCACGACATCCGTGAGCCTACGACCGCTCTTGTCGGCGTCGACGACGAGCGCGGCCACGTCGTTCGTACCCTCCTCCGCGAAGGCGCGCGGAGTCAGGACGGCACGGACCGCGAAGGCGCCGTACGGCTGCTTGCCCTTGCTGTAGGCAGGCACGAACACCATCGACATGTTGGTGTTGACGGGCGAGGCGGACCGTCGGACGCAGTGCCCCGCGGTCATCACCACCGACCGGTTGGCGCTCTTCACCGCGGTCGCCGTGCACCAGGTGTCGGAGCCCCCGGCGTTGACCATGAACATCCGCCCCACGGTCTTCAGCTGTGGACCGGTCCACGTCTTGGTCTTCGGCCCGGTCGGCCCAAGGTCCACCGACTTTCCCACGGCCTTGATCCGGGCCGGGGTCCAGTAGGCGAGGGCGTCCTTGCGTTCCTGAGCGGTGAACGCGAAGGAGGACACCGGGTCAGGGGCAGCGGCGACACGGTCGGCGCCGGAGACGGCCGTGGCCGAGACGGGGACGGCGAGCGCGAGGGCCGTACCGGCCACGGCGAGCGCCGTGACGCGGCGACGGAGGCGCCGGCTCCCAGGGAGGGGGCTGTCGAACATGGGGGGATGTCTCCTCGACCGGTTCAGGTCATTCAAGTGGTTCAGGTGGGCATGGGGGTGGCTGCTGCGGCCCGGCTACGCGCAGTCCAAGAGAGGAAAATCCGGTGATTCGGGTTGCTTCGCCGGGCCGGCAGTCGTCTCCCGGAGGAAGGCGAGGAACTCCCCCACCGTGCAGCTCCAGAGCCGGCGTTCCACCAACGCGCTGTGCCGGCGGGCGAGTTCGCGGTCGTCGCCGTAGGCGAACCTGACGACGAGCGGACCGTCGCACTCTCGGATGTCGATCCCGCTCGGCTGCACCTCGTCGGCGGACCGCAGGCCGACCGCGATGCCGATGACCTCCCACGCCACCAGCCCCGCCCTCCTCCACGCACCGTCGGACGAGGTGCGCCACACCACCTCGAAGTGCTCGTGCGCGGGCGCCCCGGGATCGGGCCGCCGGTCCACGTTGTTCGATGTACTGGACACACCTATGTCCTCTCCGTGCGGTCCGGCCTACCAGCCGAGGGCGTCCTGGGGGTCGTTCAGCCAGTAGGTGGTGCGCAGCGAGCTGTCGATGTAGACGCCCTTGCTGGGCAGCGCGACCTTGACGCCCGAGCCCACGAAGTCGAGCGCGCGGTTCTGGAAGATCACCGAGAGGGTCTTCGCCTTGTAGCCGCCGGAACCGCTGCCGTCGGCGCTGGAGAGGCTGACGCCCGCGTAGCCCGACTGTCCGGGGCTGAGGGTGGTGACCGCCTGCGGCTGCGAGTCCTCGACGACCGGGGGGACGGCCTGGGCGTCCTGGAAGCGCAGGGCCGGGTAGCCGTACAGGTAGCAGGTCTTGGAGCCGGTGTTGGTGACGGTCAGCAGCAGATGGTTGACCGGACGCGTCACGGTCTGCGCGGTGACCTTGGTGTTGGCGCCGGTGCAGGTGTCGCTGCCGGAGGACGCCTTGGCTCCCTTGGACCCGCTGGATCCCTTGGAAGTGGTGCTGCTGCGGCCCGACTTCGAGACGGTCACGGCCGAGTCCGCACCGGAAGCCGCGGCCTTGATGCCCCCGTCGGTCTTGGTGCCCCCGGCGTCCGCCTTGGGCGTCGCGGTCGAGGAGATGCCGTTGTCGGCGGCGACGGTCGGGGTCTGCTTGGCCGCCGCGTCCTGGCCGGTTCCGCAGGCGGTCAGTGCGAGTGAGGCGGCCGCGGCGAAGGTCGCGGTGAGGAGTGCCGTACGGCGGCGGAAGATGGTGTCGGACATGATCGGGTTCCCCCTGGGTGCGCTGCTGGAAGGCGGGCCACCGGATCGTGGTGGGCCTCGCTGTCGAACAACCGCAGCTTGCGCGGCGATCCGTCCCAGCCGCCAGAACCGTCGGGGGTTACGGGAAGCTGGAACGCTCGCACAGGGGTTGACCTGCGGGGACGTACTGTCCCTGGAACGCGGGGGTGGGACGGGCACCGGCCGTTCGAGTGGTCCGGCCGGTGCCCGTGCCGCACTGTCAGCAGTAGAGGTTGGCCCCCGGGGTGGTCCCGAGGATCGACGTGAACCGCTGGTAGGCGTCCACGCGGCTCTGCACCTGGGCGGGGTTCTTGCCGTCGCACTCGATCGAGCCGTTGATGCTGCGGATGGTCTGGCCGAAACCGGCGCCGTTGACCATCGCGTTGTGCGGGGTCATGCTGCCGGGGCCGCTCTGGGTGTTCCAGTACCAGAGCGCGGTCTTCCAGGCCACCGCCGAGTCGTTCTGCACCAGCCAGGGGTTGCCCAGCAGGTCGATGCCCAACGCGTCCCCGGCCGCCTTGTAGTTGAAGTTCCAGCTGAGCTGCAGCGGACCACGCCCGTAGTAGGCGGCCTGACCGGCCGGGCAGCCGTACGACTGGCTCCAGTCGCAGTACGTCGGGTAGTTGGCGGTGTTCTGCTCGACGATGTACACCAACCCGCCCGTCTCATGGCTGACGTTGGCGAGGAAGGCGGCGGCCTCCTGCTTCTTCGTGGTGTCGCTGCCGGTGTTCGCGAAGCCCGGGTAGGCGCTCAGGGCGGCGGTGAGACCGCTGTAGGAGTAGAAGGAGTTCCGGCTCGGGAACATCTGGTTGAACTGGGCCTCGCTCACCACGAAGTTGCCCACGGGTGTGCCGGAGCCGTCGCAGGCGTACGGCTCCCAGAACCAGGTGCTGATGACCGGGTCGTAGCCCGGGTTGTCGTGCTCGGCGATGTACGCCTTGCCGTCGGTGTAGCGGACGATGTTGCCGGTGACGTACGACTGGCCGGCCACCCAGTTGGGATAGCTCGAACAGGAGGCGGCGGACGCGCCGGCGGCGGGTAGGACCACGGGCGTGAGGCTACCGAGGACGAGTGCGGTCAGTACTGCGGCGATGCGGCGTCTCGACACAGGGTTCAACTCCTCTGTGGAGCACGGCCGCACCCCGCCAAGGGCAGGGCGAAGCGGAGCCTTTGTGCGCACGGGCCGGTCGGACCGGTCACGGCGTGGGGGGCGGCCGTGGTGGGGGATGACGCCACTCACTGAACCGTATTGGTATGTACCAGTCAAGGGTATAGACCAGTCAACCCCACACCGGAGCGGCCGAGTTACGACCGGCCCGCGCTACGTCGACCCGTGTCACCTGCGCAAAGACGTCACCTCCAGACCGGGGGCGCCGGAGATCTCCGCCTGGGTGAACCGTTCGGTGACCCATTGCTTGCGCGAGAAGAGGCGGGTCTGGTCCGAGAAGTGGGGTGAAGTCGGGTTCGCCGACTGGCCGTAGGTGAGGAGGGTGTGGGCGCGGGGGCCGTCGGGGGTCAGTTCGACGGTCATCAGGAAGCTGCTGCCGAAGGCGCCGGCGGTCGGGGTGCCGGTGCCCGAGTCCGGGCCCGCCTCCACGACGTCGAAACAGCCCGCGTCACAGCCGGGCAGCGGGATGCCGTCCCACTTCTGTACGGCGCCGAGTGCGACGTCGACCGCGAGGTCACGGGCCGCGAAGTCCTGGACGGCGTCGGCCAGGGCGCGTTGGACGCGCACGTCGTCGCCGTCGACGCCGCGTGGCGTGGTGAGGGGCTGGGCGGGGTCGTAGGGGACGCGGTGCCAGGTGTCGAACGGGCCGTCGTCGACGAGGCGGTCATGGAAGGTGCTCCAGAGCACGATGCCCCGGCTGGTGGTGTCGGCGCGGGTGTCCCAGCGGGCGATAGTCGCGCACGCCTGCCGTACGTCGATCTGCCGGCCGTCCGTGGCCGTCAGGCTCGGGTGGGCGCGGCACATGGCGACCACGTCGTCGCGGCCCGTCTCCGCCGACAGGACGCGGTTGCCGAGCATCGACGCGCGCAGGGTGGCCTCGGTGAATCCCGGGGCGCCCAACCCGTCCGTGCCGTCCCGGCGTTGGGCGATCATGCCGAGTCCGAGCTGGGCCCGTTCGTCGAGTCGGGGATCGGTGTCGTACACGCCCGGGAGGCCCGTGACGGGCGCCTCCGGATTGACGTACTGGGGGCCGTTGTTGGAGTTGGCGACATAGTCGGTGCGGCTCGACCTCGGCTGGTGCGAGGGTCCGTAGAGGCCGGGCACGAGCGCGTCGGGGTCACTCCCCCAGGCGCAGGCCGACGTCGAACCGTCCAGGGCGGTCGGCCCCTCGTCGTCCGGGAGGGTGCAGCGCCGGAGTTGCTCGTCGGTGAGGTGCGGGACGGCCGAGGAGTCGGTGAAGTACGTGCCGCCGCTGGTGTCCGCCGCGAGGGTGTAGGTCCAGGGGACACCCTGGAACGTGTCCTGGGCGGCGCGGAGTTGGCCGAGGTTCCGGGCTTTGCCCATGGCCAGCCAGGTGTTCATGGAGCGCAGGTTGTCGGCGTTGGCGTCGCGGACCGCGTAGGCGGTGGTCGTGGTCCAGCCGGAGGACAGGACGGGGCCGAAGCGCGAGGAGTACAGGGTCCGTTGGACGGTCGACAACACGCCGTTCGCGCCCCGGACGGTGACCGGCACCGTACGGCGTTCCATCGGCACGGTCCTGCCGTCGAGCACGTAGCTGGTCGGGTCGCCGGGTGCGAGCTTCAACGCGTAGACGGAAGCGTGCTGGGCGTCGGTCGCGGTGTGTGTCCAGGCGAGGGTGCGGTTGTGGCCGATCTCGACCAGCGGGGTGCCGTAGAGGCCGGCGCCGGAGACGTCCAGCGTGCCGGGGATCGTCAACTGCACCTGGTAGAACCGGAAGTAGCCGACGGCCCAGGGCAGGTGCGGGTTGGCGAGGACCATGGCGTTGCCGGTACGGGTGGCGTCGCGGCCGAGGGCCCAGCCGTTGCTGCCGACATCGGCGGAGGCGAGGGCCGGGACGGCAGGGGTCGCGGCCGTCGCGCCGGAGGCCGCCGTGCCCTTGGTGTCGGCGCTCGTCGTCGGAGGCTTCGCGTCGCCGATGTCCGGGACCAGCGGTACCGTCGCGGTCACTCTGTTCACGTCGTAAACGACATTCCACAGGTCGAGCGCGGTGATCGGCCGCACCCAGGGTTTGCCCTTGCAGCTCGGGTCCGGCAGGTGGTCGACGCCGGTGTCCCGGAGATAGCGGTTGTACCCGGCGGCGTATCCCTCGACCATCCGGCGCAGCTCCGCCGTCGGCCCCAACGGGGCTTTCTGGGCGAGCAGTTGGCGGACGGCGCCCGCGCGCAGCTGTCCGGCGTAGTACGTGTCGCTCGCGAGGTTGGAGCCGTCCACCGCGCCTTCGCCGGGCTCTCCGTCGGGCCCGAAGAACCGGGACCGCTCCCCTCTCAACGTCACCACGTGGTCGGCGAGTTCACACACGTTGTCCTGCGCGAACGCGTACCCGTAGCCGTATCCGAGGCCGTCGAAGTCCCGGGCCAGGATGTGCGGTACGCCGTACTCGGTCCGGCTGATCCGGACGGTGTGCCCGCCCTCGGCCAGTGTCGCGGCGGAGGAGGACGCGGGTAACAGGGCGACGGCGCCCGAGGTGAGGCAGAGGACGGCCGCGACGGACCCCAACTTGCGTGCAAAGAAGGATCTATGACGTTTCGTCAGTTTTCCGGGCTCATTCATGACCGCCACCCTTCAGGGTGTGCCGACGGGTGGCATCGGGCTCGCGACGGATTTCCGGGCCGCGTGTCCGTCCCGGGATGTACACCTCGGGGGTCCGTCGGCGGCGTCGGCGGCCGAACCGCCGAGGCCAGGTCCCGGCGTCACGGACGCCGACGCGGTCGATGCGCACCGGCCCCGGATCGTGGTCAACTGTGCCGCGCGGAGGGCCCTTGCCGACGCCGAGGCGTACGCGGTGCTCGCGGCGGCGCTTCCGGCTCCGCCCGACGAGAAGAGAGGTTCAGGCCAGTGAGCTTCAGGATCCAGCCGACCGCCCAGGTCGACGAGACGGCCACGATCGGCGACGGGACGACGGTCTGGGATCTGGCCCAGATACGGGAGGGCGCCCGGCTCGGCAGCGGATGCATCCTGGGCCGGGGAGCGTACGTCGGCCCGGGGGTGCGGATCGGCGACAACGTGAAGCTCCAGAACTACGCCCTGGTATACGAACCGGCGGTGCTCGGCGACGGGGTGTTCGTCGGCCCGGCCGCCGTGCTCACCAACGACCACTTCCCCCGCTCGGTGGACCCGGGGGGCCGGCTGAAGCGCGGTGACGACTGGGAGCCCGTGGCGGTGGTGGTGGCCGAGGGCGCGTCGCTGGGGGCCCGTTCGGTGTGTGTGGCACCGGTGCGCGTCGGGCGTTGGGCGCTGGTCGCGGCGGGTGCCGTGGTGACCCGGGACGTGCCGGACTTCGCGCTCGTGGCCGGGGTTCCCGCGCGCCGGATCGGCTGGGTCGGCCGCGCCGGCGTCCGGCTGGTCGAGCGGGACGGCGAGCCGGGCGGCTGGAAGTGCCCCGAGACGGATGAGGTGTACGACGAGAAGGACGGCGAACTCGTCGAGCGCGCATGACTCCCGTCTCCCTCAAAACGCAATTCATCGAACATCTACTGGCATAACATGTGTGCGATCTGTGCAGACTAGGCACAATGAGCGCACAGACCAGTCGTGCCCAGGGGGGGTTACCGGGTGGGGGACACCTGTGCCTGAAGCGAGGAGCGGCATCCGCTCCGTCGCGTGACATCTGCCGTACGCCGCACGACCGTTCACGTCGCGGCGATCACCAGTCTGTCCACAACACAGGACCCACAGGGGGGTTGGTGTGTCCGAACGATGACCATCACACGTCTGGCGGCGCTCGGTCATGAGGATCCGCCGCTGCTCGCGCTCGCCCAACGGCTCCTCGCCGTAGCCGAGTCGGGGCTTCCGTCCATGCTGCTGCCCGGCGGCGAGGCCTTCGCCTTCACCATGGCCGGCCGGCGGAGACCCGACGGTTCCTGGGCCCTGGAGCGGCGCGGGACCAGCACCCGGTACGCGGCCATCACCGCGCTGGGGGTCCGGTTCCTGCCCGAGGACCGCCAGCGCGCGGCGCTCGGCGGGCGCACCGCCCAGGAGTTCACGGGCCTGCTGATCGAGTCGCTCCCCGCGGTGACCAACCTCGGTGACGCGGCGCTCATCGCCTGGGCCGCCGCCGACACCGGACACCCCAAACTGTCCGACGCCCTCGCACAGGTCGACACCCTGGACGAGGAGGGCCGGCCGCAGTACACCGTGGAGGCGGCGTGGGTGCTCTCCGCCCTCGCCGCGGCCCGGGACACGGTCGATGTGGAGAGACGTTTCACCGTGGCCCGCGACCGGCTGCTGCGGGCCCGGATCGGGGACAGCCCGCTGTTCCCGCACGCCACCGGACCCGACCTGCTGCCCTGGTACCGGGCACACGTGAGCTGCTTCGCCGACCAGACGTACCCGCTCCAGGCCCTGGCCCGCGCCCACGCGAGCGGCGACGGGGACGGCGACCCCGAGGCGCTGGCCGCGTCCGAGGCCTGCGCGGCCCGCATCTGCGCACTGCAGGGCGACGGCGGGCAGTGGTGGTGGCACTACGACGCGCGCACCGGCGGCGCGGTGGAGGGCTACCCGGTCTACAGCGTCCACCAGCACGCGATGGCCCCGACCGCCCTGTTCGACCTGACCGACGCCGGCGGCTCCGACTTCGGGGCGGCGGTCCGCAAGGGCCTGCGCTGGATGACGGACGTGCCCGAGCTGGCCGTACGCCCCGAGAAGCGGGAGCCGTTGATCCTCGACGAACTCGGCGCCACCTGGCGCAAGGTCTACCGGGGAGACCCGAAGAAGGCCGTACGCGCCGCCCGGGGGCTCGGCACCCGGGTCGCTCCGGGCCTCCGGCTGAAGTCCCTCGACCGGGTGTACCCGCCCGTCGCCGTGGACCGCGAATGCCGGCCGTACGAATTCGGCTGGATGCTCCACGCCTGGCAGGGGGGCCGGATATGACGGAGCGTCAGACTCTGTTCGGGGTCGAGCTGGACCCGCTGACCATGGACGAGACCGTGCAGCGCTGCCTCGAAGCGGTGCGGGACGGGCGGCAGTTGGAGATCGGGGTGGTCAACGCCGCGAAGCTGGTGAACATGCGGCGGGACCAGCGGCTCGCCGATGCCGTGGCCGGCTGCGATCTCGTCCTCGCCGACGGCCAGGCCGTGGTCTGGGCCGGCCGGATCCTGCGTGCTCCGCTGCCGGAACGGGTCGCCGGTATCGACCTGTTCCTGCGGCTGCTGACCGAAGCCGAGTCGACGGGCATCCCCGTGTACTTCCTCGGCGCCAGGCAGGAGGTGCTGGAACAGATGCTGCGCCGGGTCGCCGACCGCTTCCCCGGCCTGAAGGTGGCGGGCAGCCGGAACGGCTACTTCGACGACTCCCAGCAGGAGTCCATCGCGGACGCCATCGCGCTGAGCGGCGCCCACATGCTGTTCCTCGGCATGACCTCGCCGAAGAAGGAGATCTTCACCGCCGCCCACGGCGCCCGCACCGGCGCCCGCGTCGTGCACGGGGTCGGCGGTTCCTTCGACATCCTGGCCGGCGTCACCAAGCGGGCCCCGAAGTCCTGGCAGCGCTGGGGAGTCGAGTGGCTCTACCGCGCGCTGCAGGAACCGCGCCGCCTGGGCCGGCGCTATCTCACCACCAACGCCGCCTTCCTCCTCATGACGGCGCGCGAGTTCGTCCGCCCCACCCCGTCGATCCCGCCCGCGAACAGGAGCCGTTGATGCGTGTCGTCGTGGTCGGACAGGGATACGTCGGCCTGCCGCTGGCCATCCGCGCCGCCGAGGTCGGACACGAGGTGATCGGCTACGACGTCGACGCCCGGCGGATCAAGACCCTGGCCGCCGGTGAGTCCTTCGTCGAGGACGTCTCCTCCGAGCGGATCCGCACGGCGCTGGACCGCGGCGCCTACCGGCCGAGCGAATCGGCACGCGACTGCGGCGGTTTCGACATCGCCGTGGTGACCGTGCCGACCCCGCTGCACGAGGGCACCCCCGATCTGCGCTACATCAGGGAGTCGGCGGTCACCCTCGCCCGCTATCTGCGCCCCGGGGCCACCGTCGTCCTGGAGTCGACCACCTATCCCGGCACCACCCAGGAGCTGTTCGCCCCGATCCTGGAGGAGGGTTCGGGCCTCACCGCGGGCACGGACTTCCACCTCGGCTACAGCCCGGAGCGGATCGACCCCGGCAACGCCGTCTGGGGCTTCAAGGAGACCCCGAAGGTCGTGTCCGGCGTCAACGAGGCCTCTCTCAAGGCGGTTCAGGACTTCTACGGCCAACTCGTCGACACCACCGTGCCGGTGAACTCGCCGAAGGAGGCCGAGCTCGCCAAGCTCCTGGAGAACACCTTCCGGCATGTGAACATCGCCCTGGTCAACGAGATCGCGATGTTCGCCCACCACCTGGACATCGACGTCTGGCAGGCCATCGACGCCGCCTCCTCCAAGCCCTTCGGCTTCATGAAGTTCACCCCCGGACCGGGCGTCGGCGGCCACTGCCTGCCGATCGACCCCTCGTACCTGTCCTGGCGGGTGCAGCGCGAACTCGGCCAGAGCTTCCGCTTCGTGGAGCTGGCCAACGACATCAACAACCACATGCCCGAGTACGTGACGCGCCGTATCACGGACCTGTTCAACGAGAGACGAAGATCCGTGAACGGTTCGCGCATCCTGCTGCTCGGCCTGGCGTACAAGAAGAACACCGGCGACGCCCGCGAGTCGCCCGCGCTGCGCATCTCCCAACTGCTGCTCGACATGGGGGCCCAGGTCAGGGCGGCGGACCCGCACGTCGTCGAGAGCCTGCCGGTGGACACCCGGCTGGCGCGGGTCGAACCCGGGCCGGAGGAGCTGGCCGCCGCCGACGTGGTGGTGCTGCTCACCGACCACGACAGCTTCGACTACGAACTCATCACCGAACACGCCCCCTTCGTCCTCGACTGCCGGCGACGGCTGGCGTCCGGCCCCACGATCGAGGTGCTCTGAACCATGCCGCGCATCATCTGCGTCGCCGGGGCGCGCCCCAACTACATGAAGATCAAACCGGTGATGGACGCCCTGGAACGCCGGGGCGCCGAGGTGGTCCTCGTGCACACCGGCCAGCACTACGACCCGGCCATGAACGACGTGTTCTTCGCCGACCTCGGCATCCGTCCGCCCGACCGCTTCCTCGGGGTCGGCTCCGGCAGTCACGCCGAACAGACCGGCCGGGTGATGACCGCGTTCGAGCCACTCCTCGACGAGGTGGCCCCTGACCTCGTCGTGGTGGTCGGCGACATCAACTCCACCCTGGCCTGCGCCCTGGTGACGGCCAAGGCCGGACCGCTGCTGGCCCACGTCGAGGCCGGTCTGCGCAGCCGCGACTGGAGCATGCCGGAGGAGGTCAACCGCGTCGCCACCGACCGCGTCAGCGACTACCTCCTGGCCCCCTCCCCCGACGCCGCCGAAAACCTGCGCGCGGAGGGATACCGGGACGACCAGATCCACCTCGTCGGCAACGTCATGATCGACACCCTGCTGGCCAACCTGGAGCGGGCCAGAGCCTCGGACATCCTCAGTCGATACGGCCTGAAAAAGGGCGAGTTCGGCCTGGTCACCCTGCATCGCCCCGCCAACGTGGACGACCCCGAGGTCCTCACCGGGCTGCTCAAAGCTCTGGGCGAGATCGCCGGCCGCTGCCCGCTGGTGCTGCCGGTGCACCCGCGCGCGGCCGGGCGACTGGCCGAGATCGGGGTTCCCGGGGGGATCCGACTGGTGCCGCCCACGGGGTACTTGGACTTCATCGCCCTGCAGGACTCGGCCCGTGTCGTGCTCACGGACTCGGGCGGCATCCAGGAGGAGACCACCGCGCTGGGCGTGCCGTGCGTGACGCTGCGGGACAACACCGAGCGGCCCATCACGGTCGAGCAGGGCACCAACGTGCTGGCCGGCCGGGATCCGGCGCGCATCGTGTCCACCGTGCACCGGGTGCTGGACGCCCCGCCCGCCCCGCGCAGGCCCGACCTGTGGGACGGCCGCGCGAGCGACCGCATCGCCGACGTGCTGCTGGCGGGAGGCACCGCGAGCACCCGGCCCAGACCCACCGACCAGCCCCGACCCAAGGACCGAACGTTCCCCATATGATCCGCTTGCCACATACGCTCGTCGAACGTCTGGCCGTAAGGGGGGACCTCCATGGATCTCGCTGAGATCTTCCGGGTCATGCGCAGGCGCTGGTACGTCCTGCTGCCCGGACTGCTGCTGACCGTCGGCCTGATGGTCGCCGTGCGGCTGACGGTCCCGGTCACCTACCAGTCGCAGAGCACGGTGGTTCTCCTGAACTCCCAGAAGGCCACCGTGGCTTACGACGGCAACCCCTTCCTCAGCACCCAGACCTCGCTCACCGGCATGGCCGACAGCCTGGCCCGCAACCTCAACTCCGACGGCTCGATCCGGGACCTCAAGTCCCGTGGCGCCACGGGCACGTTCGAGGCCAAGCTCGCCGACAACGCGCAGGGGCCGCTGGTGTGGCTCACCGTGACCGGCACGGACAAGGCCGCCGTCCTGTCCTCGGACAAGATCCTCACCGCGTACGCCAAGGAGCGGCTGACGCAGTTCCAGCAGCAGCAGTCCGTCGTCCCGAAGGCCATGATCCAGATGACGACCATCGTGCCCCCGCAGAACCCGGTGGCGCAGACCAAGACCAGGCTCGAATACCTGGTCATGGCCGGGGGGTTGGGCCTGGTGCTGAGCCTGATCGCCACCTTCTACGCGGAGGCGCGCCGCCGGTCACGCCCACCGGTGCGGACGGAGGAACCCGCGCAGCCGGTCACCGCCCCCGAGCCGACGGCCGCGGAGTCGCTGGTGGACCAGACGATGGCCCTGCGGCCGCCGCCGGCCTGGTCCCGGTCCACCGAGAACAGGTCCGCGGCGGAGCCGGGGACCGGCAGATCCGTCATGACCGTGGCGCCCGCCGCCGAGCCGCTCGACGAGGAGTCGACTCATGGACAGCGTTCGCACACCGGACAGCGGGACCGCTGAAGCGAGCGACCCCTCCGCTCCCGCGCCCGACTCCTTCGGCCGGAAGGTCCGTTCGGCGGCCCGCTGGAGCCTGATCAACACCGTGGTGATGCGCCTCGGCAATTTCGCCACCGGCATCCTGCTGGCGCGCTTCGCCCTCGGACCGGCCGAGTGGGGCGTCTACGGCATCGCCCAGACGGTGCTGCTGGTCCTGCTCTCCGCGAACGAACTGGGCGTCGGCCTGGCCATCGTCCGCTGGGACGGCGACCCCCGCCGCTTCGCGCCGACCGTGCTGACCCTGGGCACCCTGTCCAGCGGTCTGCTGTACGCGGCGATCTTCGTCTCGGCACCGACGGTGGCCGGCCTGCTCGGCTCGCCCTCGGCCTCCGGCGTCCTGCGCGTGATGTGCCTGTGCCTGGTGATCGACGGCGTCGCCCAGGTGCCCGCGGGTTTCCTCACCCGGGAGTTCGCCCAGGGCAAACGGATGATCATCGACGCGCTCAACTTCGTCCTCAGCACCTCCGTGACCCTGGTGCTGGCCTTCGCCGGCTGGGGCGCGATGAGCTTCGCCTGGGGTGCGGTCGCGGGCAACATCGCCGCCCTCGCCGGCTGCGCCCTGGCCGCCCCCGGCACCCTGCGGTTCGGCTGGGACCGCGAACAGGCGCGTGCGCTGCTGAAGTTCGGGCTCCCGCTCGCGGGCGCGAGCCTTCTCGCCCTCGCCGTCGTCAACGTGGACACCATGGTCGTCGGTTCGACCCTCGGCCAGGTCTCGCTCGGGTTCTACGTCCTGGCGTTCAACATGTCCGGCTGGCCGGTGCGCATCATCTCCGAGGCGGCCCGCCGCGTCTCCTTCGCCGGCTTCTCCCGCCTCGCCGACTCCCCGCAGGCCCTCGCCCAGGGCTTCAGCCGCGCCCTGGGCGTCCTGGTCACGGGCACGGTCCCCCTGTGCGTCCTGCTCGCCGGCCTGGCGGGTCCGGTGGTCCAACTCGTCTACGGCGACGAGTGGTTGCCCGCCGCCAAGGCCCTGCCCTGGCTGATGGCCCTCGGCCTGGTCCGCATCGGCTGCGAACTCGCCTACGACTGTCTCGTCGCCACCGGGCAGCGCCGCAACCTCATCCTCGTCCAGGGCCTGTGGCTCGTCGCGCTCGTCCCCGTCCTGATCGCCGGCGCCCGCCTGCACGGCATCGTCGGGGTCTCCCAGGCGCACGTCCTGGTCGCCGTCGGTCTCGTCGTACCCGTCTTCCTCTACGCCCTCGGCCGGGCCGGGATCGGCCTGGCCCCCATCGCCAGGGCCTGCGCCTGGCCTCTGTTCGGAGGAGCGGTGATGGCGCTGGTGATCCTCGTCGCGAAGCGCCTTCTCGGTGACGGCACCCTCGTGCTCCTCGCCGTCGGCACGGCCGCGCTGGCCTGCTACGTGGTGTGCGTACTGCCCGGCCGCCGCTACCTGTTGGGCTCCCGGACCGCGGAGACCGTATGACGAGGCTCCGCCTCCTGCTCGCCGTCCTGACGCTCGCGCTGGCCACCGCCTGCTCCGGATCCACCGCCCCCTCCCCCGCGGCCTCGCCCTCCCCCGGCACCGGCAGCACGGCTCGGGCCGGCACCGCGGCGCCCGGGGAGTCCGGTTTCCCCGACGCCGGCACCACCGGCCCCCGCGTCGCGCTCACACCGCACTCCACCGGGAACCTCAGCGTCAAGACCGACGGGACCGTCATCAGGGGCTGGGACATCACCGGCTCGCTCGACGTCTACGCGGACGACGTGACGGTCATCGACAGCAGGATCACCTCCACCAACTGGTGGGGGATCAACCTGCGCCCCGGCCACAGCGGACTCCGTGTCCTGCACTCCACCATCACCGCCGTCCCCGGCAAGGGCCCGGACAACGGCGGCGAGGACTACGCGGTCTCCAACATGAGCGCGAGCTCCGTCGAGGTCGGCTGGAGCGACGTCTCCGTCTTCGGCAACGCCCTCTCCATGGGCCGGGGTCATCTCCACGACAACTACGTCCACGACCTCGTCCCCTTCCGCAACGCCGGCGGCGAGTGGCAGCACACCGACGCGGTGATCAGCGGCGGCAGCAACACCGGCGAGCTGATCATCCGTCACAACACCCTGCTCAACGCCACCCCCGTCGGCAAGGGAGCCTCCGCGGCTGTCGGCCTGTTCGCCGACACCGGCCCCGTCTCCCACACCGTCGTCGACGGCAACCTGCTGGCCGGCGGCGCGTACGCCCTCTACGGGGGCGGAGCCGGCGCCACCGGGATCAAGGTCACGAACAACGTCTTCTCCCGCCGGTACCACCGCAATTGCGGCGTCTACGGAGCCGTCACCGCCTGGAACACCGGCGGTCGGGGCAACGTCTGGCGCGGCAACCGGTTCTCCGACGGCACCCCGATCACCCCCGAGCCGGCCGGCTGAGGAAGAGAGCCATGAGACGCATCGCCCGTGCCCCCTGGGAACTCCTCAAGCGGACCTTCGGCTGG